>NZ_JBHWIE010000016.1:0-65487 GCF_042732085.1 Actinosynnema sp. NPDC059797 | reverse complement strand
GCATGGGCTGCGACGTCGCCCAGGGCTACCTCATCTCCCGACCCCTGTCCGAAGACCGCTTCGAAGCCTGGCTCCGAGCACGAACCGTGCAGGTCAGGGGCGCCCGCGATGAGACGGTGCTCACTCTGGTGCATTGATCGGGCCCCCCGATTTCACTCCTGCGGTGGGCTTGTTGTAGAGTTCTACTCGCTGCAAGAGAGCAAGCCCCTTTAGCTCAGTCGGCAGAGCGTCTCCATGGTAAGGAGAAGGTCTACGGTTCGATTCCGTAAAGGGGCTCCATATGACGCGGCCGTAGTGCGCGAGCGCTGCGGCTCGCAGTCATGTGAAGCGGTGTAGCTCAGTCGGTAGAGCAAGCGGCTCATAATCGCTGTGTCGCCGGTTCAAGTCCGGCCACCGCTACTCAACACGAAGATCCCCGCCAGGCGGTAAGCCCGCACTGGGCTCCCGGGGTTGGTGAGCTCTAGAAAGGCAAGGCCGTGGCTGCAACCGACGTACGCCCGAAGATCACCCTCGCGTGCGAGGAGTGCAAGCACCGGAACTACATCACCAGGAAGAACCGGCGCAACGACCCGGACCGCCTGGAGATCAAGAAGTTCTGCCCGAACTGCAAGACCCACCGGCCGCACAAGGAAACCCGCTGAGCCGGTAGCCAGGACCTCCGACGAGGCCCGTCCCCTTCACCGGGGGCGGGCCTCGTCGCGTATAACCTCAGCGCGTGCCTCTCGACCAGTCCTTCATCGGACGTTCCTACCCGCCGTCGCCCCCGTACGAGGTCGGGCGCGAGAAGATCCGCGAGTTCGCCGAGGCGATCGGGGACGACAACCCCGCCTACCGCGACCCGGAGGCCGCGCGGGCGCTCGGCCACGAGGACGTGATCGCGCCGCCCACGTTCGCGGTCGTGCTGTCGCTCAAGATCAACGACGTGCTCGTCGACGACCCCGCGCTGGGCCTCGACTACAGCCGGGTGGTGCACGGCGACCAGTCGTTCGTCCACCACCGCCCGATCACCGCCGGGGACCGCCTGTCGGTCGTGCTGCACGTCGACAACATCACGTCCCGGATGGGCAACGACATGCTGGCGCTGCGCGCCGAGATCACCGACGAGGACGGCGAGCCGGTGACCACCGCCAAGTCGACGCTGGTGGTCCGGGGGGAGGACGCGTGATCAGGGCATCCGAGGTCTCGGTCGGGGACGAGCTGCCGCCGCTGTCGGTGCGGGTCACCCGCGCCGACCTGGTCCGCTACGCGGGCGCGTCGGGCGACTTCAACCCGATCCACTGGAACGAGCGCTTCGCCCGCGAGGTCGGGCTGCCCGGCGTGATCGCCCACGGCATGCTGACCATGGGCCTCGCCGGCCGGGTCGTCACCGACTGGGCCGGCGACCCCGGCGCCGTCGTGGAGTGCGGCGTGCGGTTCGGGCGGCCCGTCCCGGTGCCCGACGACGGCGAGGGCGCGCTGGTGGAGGTGACCGCCAAGGTGGCCAAGGTCCTCGACGACGGGACTTTCAAGGTCGCCGTGACGGCCTCGTACGAGGGCAAGTCCGTGCTCGGCGGCGCGTTCGCCCGCGTGCGGCTGCCCTAGCCGCCCTCAGAAGCCGCCGCACAGGGCGCTGGTGTGCGCGCCGGTGGCCGTGGCCGAGCGCTGCTCCACGCCGTCCACGGCCACCTGGCACGCCACGTCGCCGCCGGCGGGGCCGATGGTGACGGTCAGCACGCGGTGCTCGACCTCGGCGGGCACGGTCAGCTCCTCGTGCCAGGGGAACGAGGTCAGCTCCTCCCGGCGCGTCCCGCCGTCCTCCACCGTGTAGGTGACGGTGGCCCGCTCCGCGTTCCCGGTGACGTCGTAGACGACCCGGACCGGCGGTCCGGGCGCCGCCGCCCGGACCGCGAGCACGACGGCGCCCGCCACGAGCACCGCGCAGCCGGCGAGCACGAACCACCTGGCGACCCGGGGCTCGGGCGGGTCGGTCTCCGTCATGTGCTGGGCTCCTCGGGTGAAGGCCGCTGGGACTGAATAGACCATCGGTGTGATTCAACCGACGGTTACAGGTTTCACCCGGAGGAGCTACGCAGCGTCAGAAGTTCGAACAGCTCGCCATCGCGAAGGGCCCACTGGCGGTGGCGGACTTCTTCTCCACGCCGTCCACCGTGATCCGGCAGGTGACCGTGCCGCCCTCGGTGCCCGTCGTGGCGCTCAGCGTGCCGCCGCTGAACAGGCCCTTGACGGTCAGCTCCTTGGTCCAGGGCAGGGTGGTGGCCTCCTCCTGGTTCATGGCGCTGCCGCCGTCGCTGTAGGTGGAGTAGGTGATGCTCGCGGAGGGCGTGTCGCCGGTGATCTCGTAGACGAGCACGACCTCCTTGTTCGCCTGCGCGTCCAGGTCGTCGAGGGCGGTCGAGACGTCCGAGGCGGCCTTGGTGAACACCGCGGCCCACAGGACGCAGACCACGAGCCCGATGGCGGATAACGCCACGCCGGCGATCGCCAAGCCCTTGTTGGTGGCCCGGCCGCGGTCGGCCCGCGCCCAGCCGACGAGCCCCAGCACGAGGCCGAGGATCACCAGGGGCCACGCGACCACGCCGATGACGGGCAGGAAGCTGAACAGCAGGCCGACGAGGCCGAGCACGAAGCCCGCGGTGCCCAGGCCGTTCTGCGGCGGGGGCGGGGGGACGGGCGGCTGGTGCCGGGTCTGCGGCGGCTGCGGGTAGGTCATTCGGATCTCCTCGGACGGGACCGCTCGCGAGCGGCGAGCGTGCTGCCCGGACCATCGGGGCGATCCACATTCCGGTTACCCAACGTCACCAAAACGTGTCCAAACAAGCGAAAAGCGCCCCCGAAAGGGCGCTTTTCATGACGGACAGTCGCTTTTTACTCGGTCACCTCGGCCAGGAGTTCGCCCATACGGGTGACGCCGGTCTTCAGGTCGTCGTCGCCCAGCGCGTAGGACAGGCGCAGGTAGCCGGGCGTGCCGAACGCCTCGCCGGGCACCACGGCCACCTCGGCGTGCTCCAGGATCAGCGCCGCCAGCTGCACCGTGTCGGTGATCTCCACGCCGCGCAGCCGCTTGCCGATCAGCGCCTTCACCGAGGGGTAGACGTAGAACGCGCCCTTCGGGGTCGGGCACTCCACGCCGGGGATGGCCGACAGCAGGTCCACGATCGCGCGCCGCCGGCGGTCGAACGCCGTGCGCATCTCGTGCGCCGCGTCCAGCGAGCCCGAGACCGCCTCCAGGGCCGCGCGCTGTGAGACGTTGGCCACGTTGGAGGTCAGGTGCGACTGGAGGTTCGCGGCGGCCTTCACCACGTCCTGCGGGCCGATCAGCCAGCCCACGCGCCAGCCGGTCATCGCGTACGTCTTCGCCACGCCGTTGAGCACGATCGTCCGGTCCGCCATCGCGGGCACGGCCACCGGCAGCGACACCGACTCCGCGCCGTCGTAGACCAGGTGCTCGTAGATCTCGTCGGTGATGACCCACAGGCCGTGCTCCAGCGCCCACTCGCCGATCGCGGTGATCTGCTCGCGGCTGTAGACCGAGCCGGTCGGGTTCGACGGGGAGCACAGCAGCAGCACCTTGGTGCGCGGCGTGCGCGCCGCCTCCAGCTGCTCGACGGTGACCAGGTAGTCGGTCGACTCGTCCGCCGTCACCTGCACCGGCGCGCCGCCCGCCAGCGTGATCGCCTCGGGGTAGGTGGTCCAGTACGGCGCGGGCAGCAGCACCTCGTCGCCCGGGTCCAGGATCGTCGCGAACGCCTGGTAGACGGCCTGCTTGCCGCCGTTGGTGATCAGCACCTGGGAGGCCGGGACCTCGTAGCCCGAGTCGCGCTTGGTCTTCGCGGCTACGGCTTCCCGCAGCTCCGGCAGGCCGGCGGCGGGGGTGTAGCGGTGGTTGCGCGGGTCGGCGCACGCGGCTTGGGCGGCGGCGACGATGGCCTCGGGGGTCGGGAAGTCCGGCTCGCCCGCGCCGAAGCCGATCACCGGTCGACCGGCCGCCTTGAGCGCCTTCGCCTTGGCGTCGACCGCCAGCGTGGCGGACTCGGCGATGCCGCCGACGCGCTTGGAGACGCGCGGGTGCTCGGAGGGGTGGTTCTCGGTGGTCGTCTCAGGCGTGCCCATGGCGCCAATCGTGGCAGACGGCACAACGGCGCGGGCCTCGGCACCCCCTCTGACCGGGCCAGTTGGTAACCGGGTCGCCTGGTGCCGTATGCTTCCGTTCTCGGAGCGACCGAGCGCTGCCTCACGAGCCACGTGAGGGCGGTGCGGGACGTCTCCGGCCAGGGGGTTCCAACGGTGGGACTCCGAAGGGGTGTAGCTCAACTGGCAGAGCAGCGGTCTCCAAAACCGCAGGTTGCAGGTTCAAGTCCTGTCGCCCCTGCGTCGAAGCGCGATGGTGAGCGGAGGACGGCATGAGCGAGGGCCGCGAGCAGGACCAGCCGGACGAGCGCGAGAGCGCGTCCCGGCCGGTTACCGCCGCAGCGCGGCGCGAGCGCCGTGGCTCCGCCCGCCCGGCGGGCCGCAAGGACGCCGCGGTCCCGGCGAAGAAGTCGGCCGAGGCCGACTCGGACGCCGAGGGCGGCAAGGGTCGCCCCACGCGCTCGCGGACGGACCAGGAGAAGCGGCCCAACATCTTCGCCCGGATCGTCCGGTACATCCGTGAGGTGGTCAGCGAGCTGCGGAAGGTCATCTGGCCGACCCGCAAGCAGATGATCACCTACACCGGGGTCGTGTTGGTCTTCGTGGCCTTCATGGTGGCGTTGGTCTTCGGCCTTGATTCGGCCTTCGCCTGGGGCATGTTCCGGGTGTTCGGCTGAGCCGAGCGCCGCACCGCCCCCGGTGGGGCGGCGGACATGTGATGCATGAGAGGAAGCGGGACCCACAGTGACCTCCGAGAACGGCGTTGACGCCCAGGAGCACAACGACCTGACCGACGAGCAGGACCTCGACGGTGGCGTCGAGGCGGGCGAGGCGTCGGAGGACACCGAGGAGTCCGCTGCGGAGCCCGCTGCCGACGAGGTGGCCGCCGACGAGGCGCTCCCCGACGACGAGGCCCCCGCCGCTCCGGTCGGCGACATCCACGACGAGCCCGCCGACCCGGCGGCCGAGATGCGCGAGGCCCTGCGCCACGCGCCCGGCGAGTGGTACGTCGTGCACTCGTACGCGGGCTACGAGAACAAGGTCAAGACCAACCTCGAGACGCGCATCCAGACGCTCGACATGGAGGACTACATCTTCCAGGTCGAGGTGCCGACCGAGGAAGTCACCGAGATCAAGAACGGCCAGCGCAAGCAGGTGCAGCGCAAGGTGCTGCCCGGCTACATCCTGGTCCGGATGGAGCTCAACGACGCCTCGTGGAGCGCGGTGCGCAACACGCCGGGCGTGACGGGTTTCGTCGGCGCGACGTCGAAGCCGTCGCCGCTGACCATCGACGAGGTGCTGAAGTTCCTGCTGCCCCAGGTCGAGCAGAAGCCCGCCGCGGGCAAGAAGGCCGCCGCGACCCCCGCGAAGTCGACCGTCGAGGTGGACTTCGAGGTCGGCGAGTCGGTCACCGTCATGGACGGCCCGTTCGCCACGCTGCCCGCGACGATCAGCGAGGTCAACGCGGACGGCCAGAAGCTGAAGGTCCTGGTGTCGATCTTCGGCCGCGAGACCCCGGTCGAGCTGTCGTTCAGCCAGGTCTCCAAGATCTAGCCGGAACAACGAGATCTCCGACTCCCGCGCCGCGCGCGGGGACGTCGGCAGCCACGTCGCGGCTGGCAGGGCCGCGCGTGGACACCGCAATGAAGGAACCGAGATGCCTCCCAAGAAGAAGAAGCTCGCAGCGATCATCAAGCTGCAGATCAAGGCCGGTGCCGCGAACCCGGCGCCGCCGGTCGGCCCCGCGCTGGGCCAGCACGGCGTCAACATCATGGAGTTCTGCAAGCAGTACAACGCCGCGACCGAGTCGCAGCGGGGCACTGTCGTGCCGGTCGAGATCTCCGTGTACGAAGACCGCTCGTTCGACTTCAAGCTCAAGACCCCGCCGGCCGCGAAGCTGCTGCTCAAGGCCGCCGGTGTGGAGAAGGGCTCGGGCGAGCCGCACCGCAACAAGGTCGCGAAGGTGACCATGGACCAGGTGCGCGAGATCGCCCAGACCAAGATGGTCGACCTGAACGCCAACGACGTGGACCAGGCCGCGAAGATCATCGCCGGCACCGCCCGCTCCATGGGCATCACGGTCGAGGGCTGAGACCACCCCGTCAGTAGTTCGTGGGAGAGCCACGCGCTGGCTCGGCACCACAACTGATCCACTTAAGGACAGCAGCATGAAGCGCAGCAAGGCGTACAAGAACGCCGCCGAGCTGGTGGACCGGGAGCGGCTGTACTCGCCGCTGGAGGCCGCCAAGCTCGCCAAGGAGACTTCCAAGGTCAAGCTGGACGCGACCGTCGAGGTCGCCATCCGGCTCGGCGTCGACCCCCGCAAGGCCGACCAGATGGTCCGCGGCACCGTGAACCTGCCGCACGGTACGGGCAAGACCGCCCGCGTGATCGTCTTCGCGACCGGCGACAAGGCCGCCGAGGCCGAGGCCGCCGGCGCCGACGCGGTCGGCTCCGAGGACCTGATCGAGCGCATCCAGGGCGGTTGGCTCGACTTCGACGCCGCGATCGCGACCCCCGACCAGATGGCGAAGGTCGGTCGCATCGCCCGCATCCTGGGTCCGCGCGGCCTGATGCCGAACCCGAAGACCGGCACGGTGACGCCCGACGTCAGCAAGGCCGTGACGGACATCAAGGGCGGCAAGATCAACTTCCGCGTCGACAAGCAGGCCAACCTGCACCTCGTCATCGGCAAGGTGTCGTTCGACCCGGAGAAGCTGGTCGAGAACTACGCCGCCGCGCTGGACGAGATCCTGCGCGCCAAGCCGTCCGCGGCGAAGGGCCGGTACCTGAAGAAGGTCACCGTCTCGACGACGATGGGCCCCGGCATCCCGGTCGACCCGAACCGGACCCGGAACCTGCTCAGCGACGAAGCCTCGGTCTGACCCGGCTGTCGTGACGGCGCCCCCTCGGCCTGGCCGAGGGGGCGCTCGCCGTTCCGGGGGGCGGCGTCTCAGGGGCAGGTGGTCTCGGCCTCGTAGCCGGTGATCACCCAGCTCTTGCTCGGCTGCGCGGTGAGCGTGAACCGGCCGAGCCGCGGGCCGTCGCGCACGGTCAGCTCGCACGAGCTGACCTCGACCTCGCCGCCGGGCGGCGTGCCGCGCATGGTGGCGGGGAAGCCGAGCTGGCGGTAGTTCGACACGTTGACGACCTGGGGCTTCAGCTTCGCCACCGCGGCGGCGCAATCGCTTGCCCCGAACGCCTCGGCGAACGCCTGCCGCGGCCCGTCCTCCTTGAACAGGCGGCACGCCTCGCCCGCGTCGCCGGTGCCGACGTGCTTGTAGAACAGGGCGACCGTGCCGCCGATGCCGTACGGGGTCTGCGGCGCCAGGACGTTGTTCTCCACGCCGCCGCTGTCCACGGCGATGTCGCCGGGGTCGTCGCCGCCGAAGTACTGCTCGTAGAAGTAGTTGGCGACCAGCAGGGCGACCACCAGGTACACCAGGCGCCGGAACAGCTTGCTGCCCAGCAGCACCTGCCACAGCGGCTTCTTCGGCCGCTGCGGCGGCGGGGCCGCCGGTGGGCCGAACGGGTGCGGCGGGGTCGGCGGCGCGGGGCTGCCCGGCGGCAGGGCGGGCGTGCCCTGGGCCTGCTGGAAGCGCTGGAACTCCTGGAACCGCTGGAACTCCTGGAACTGCCGGAGCTGTTCCGGGTCGACGTCCGGTGGCGGCGGGTTCCTCGGGGGCTCTTCGGTCACGGGTCACATCATGCCGATTTGGAACGCCGGGGACACGTCCCGTACGCTGGACGACGGTTCACCGAAGACCGCTGGTCATCCGGGTTCGCCCGGATCGAAGGTCCCGCTCGCCGGGCGACCCGCGCAGGAGAACGAGGAAGTCTCAGGCCGTTCCGGCCTGTCACGCCCCCGTGCTGCTGCGCGTGGGCGTTTCGCTTTTTTCGCGGGTCCTTCTCCTGGCCGGTGGTCACCCCAGCCCAGAGAGGAGGCGATCATGGCGAAGCCCACCAAGGTTTCGGCCGTCGCCGAGCTGTCGGACAAGTTCCGCGGTAGCTCGGCCGCCGTCGTCACCGAGTACCGTGGCCTCTCCATGGCGCAGCTCACCACGCTGCGTCGCGCTCTCGGCGCGGGCACCACGTACACCGTTGCGAAGAACACGCTGGTCAAGCGTGCCGCTGAGGACGCGGGCGTCGAGGGCCTGGAGGCCCTGCTCGTCGGTCCGACCGCCATCGCGTTCGTCGAGGGCGAGCCGGTCGACGCGGCCAAGGCGCTGCGTGACTTCGCGAAGGACAACAAGGCCCTGGTCATCAAGGGCGGCTACATGGATGGCCGTCCCCTCTCGGTCGACGAGGTCACCGCGATCGCGGACCTCGACAGCCGTGAGGTGCTGCTCGCCAAGCTGGCGGGCGCGATGAAGGGCAACCTGGCCAAGGCCGCGGGTCTGTTCAACGCCCCGGCTTCCCAGGTGGCTCGCCTGGCTGCTGCCCTCCAGGAGAAGAAGTCCGCGGAGGCCCCCGCCTCCGACGCGGCCGACGCTCCGGCCGAAAGCTGATCAACCCCAGAAACTCCGCGTCCCGGCCGCAGTTCGGGCGTTGAAAGAGAAAGGACCGCCACCATGGCGAAGCTCAGCACCGAAGAGCTGCTCGACGCGTTCAAGGAGATGACCCTCCTGGAGCTCTCGGCCTTCGTGAAGGAGTTCGAGACCACCTTCGAGGTCACCGCCGCCGCTCCGGTCGCCGTTGCCGCCGCCGGCCCCGCCGCCGCCGCTGCCCCGGCCGAGGACGAGAAGGACGAGTTCACCGTCGTCCTCGAGGGCGCCGGCGACAAGAAGATCCAGGTCATCAAGGTCGTCCGCGAGGTCGTCTCGGGCCTGGGCCTGAAGGAGGCCAAGGAGCTGGTCGAGTCCGCTCCGAAGCCGCTGCTGGAGAACGTGGCGAAGGACGTCGCCGACGCCGCCAAGGAGAAGCTCGAGGCCGCCGGCGCCAAGATCTCGCTCAAGTGATCTGAGGTTGGCCGACCTGCTCCCGGGCAGGCCCGTCAACCGCCGACGAGGGCGGGCACCCGGTTCGGGTGCCCGCCCTCGTGCTGTTCCGGGGTCGTGCGCGGAGCGCCGGCGGGGGTGGAAAAATCTGCCTACTCGTGGGTAGGGTCGTGCCGGTGGTGGACGTCACGTCGTTACCCAGTTGAGACTCCGTTAACCCAACTGGCGAGTAACCACGGCGCGGCGACTTCGTTGCACCGGTATGACGCCGGCCTGCCCGGCGTCGGCGCTGGTGCCGTTGGAGCGGGAGGTGCGATGGGCGTCGAGGTGGTCGTCGAGGGCCTGACCAAGTCCTTCGGCAAGCAGACCATCTGGCGGGACGTCACGCTCACCCTCCCGCCGGGTGAGGTCAGCGTCATGCTGGGGCCCTCCGGGACCGGCAAGTCGGTGTTCCTGAAGTCGCTGGTCGGCCTGCTCAAGCCCGAGCGCGGCAAGATCGTCATCAACGGCACCGACCTGGTGCGCTGCTCCGAGCACAAGCTCTACGACATCCGGAAGCTGTTCGGCGTCCTGTTCCAGGACGGCGCGCTGTTCGGCTCGATGAACCTCTTCGACAACGTCGCGTTCCCGCTGCGCGAGCACACCCGCAAGACCGAGGCCGAGGTCCGGCGGATCGTCCTGGAGAAGATGGAGATGGTCGGCCTCGTCGGCGCGGAGAAGAAGCTCCCCGGCGAGATCTCCGGCGGCATGCGCAAGCGCGCCGGCCTGGCCCGCGCGCTCGTGCTCGACCCCGAGATCATCCTGTGCGACGAGCCCGACTCGGGCCTCGACCCGGTCCGCACGGCCTACCTGAGCCAACTGCTGATCGACCTGAACGCGCAGATCGACGCGACCATCCTGATCGTCACGCACAACATCACGCTGGCCCGCACGGTCCCGGACAACCTGGGCATGCTGTTCCGCCGCGAGCTGGTCATGTTCGGTCCTCGCGAGGTGCTGCTGACCAGCGACGAGCCGGTCGTCGAGCAGTTCCTCAACGGCCGCCGCCTCGGGCCGATCGGCATGTCGGAGGAGAAGGACCAGGCCACCATGGCCGCCGAGCTGGCGCACAAGCAGGCGGGCCACTCGGACGGCTCGCCCGACGAGGACGTGCGCGGCGTGGTGCCCCAGCTCGAACCGACGCCCGGCCTGCCGCCGCGCGGCGCGGTGCGCCGCCGCAAGGACCGGGTGATGAGCATCCTGCACACGCTGCCGCCCGACGCGCAGCAGGGCATCATCGAGAGCCTCACCCCCGACGAGCGCCGCCACTACGGCGTGATGGCGGGCAGCGCGGCGCCCACCGCCCCCGTCGCCCCGCCGACCGCGCCGCTGACGCCCAGCCCGTGGCCCCGGCACGGGGGCGTGCTGTGAGCGCGCAGGCCACGTTCCCCGGCGCCGGCGCGCTGCGCGAGACGGGCCGGATGTTCGCGCTGGGCATCGACGTGGTCCGCAACACCTTCCGCCGCCCGTTCCAGCTGCGCGAGTTCATCCAGCAGTGCTGGTTCGTGGTGAGCGTGACCGTGCTGCCGACGGCCCTGGTGTCCATCCCGTTCGGCGCGGTCATCGCCCTCCAGCTCGGCTCGCTGACCCGCCAGCTCGGCGCCCAGTCGTTCACCGGCGCGGCGAGCGTGCTGGCGATCATCCAGCAGGCCAGCCCGATCGTGACCGCGCTGCTCATCGCGGGCGCGGGCGGCTCGGCGATCTGCGCGGACCTCGGCTCGCGCAAGATCCGCGAGGAGATCGACGCCATGGAGGTGCTGGGCGTCTCGCCCATCCACCGCCTGGTCGTGCCGCGGGTGCTGGCCGCGATGCTGGTCAGCGTGCTGCTCAACGGCATGGTCAGCGTGGTCGGCGTGATGGGCGGCTACTTCTTCAACGTCGTGCTCCAGGACGGCACGCCCGGCGCGTACCTGGCGAGCTTCAGCGCCCTGGCCCAGCTCCCGGACCTGTGGATCTCCGAGATCAAGGCGCTCATCTTCGGCTTCATCGCGGGCATCGTGGCCGCCTACCGGGGCCTCAACCCGGCGGGCGGGCCCAAGGGCGTCGGCGACGCGGTCAACCAGGCCGTGGTCATCACGTTCCTGCTGCTGTTCTTCGTGAACTTCGTGCTGACCACGATCTACCTCCAGGTCGTCCCGGCGAAGGGGAGCTGAGGTGGCCACGCTCAACGACCGGTTCCGCAAGGCGGCCGGCGCACCGCTCTCGGTGCTCGACACCCTCGGCGACCAGCTGTGGTTCTACCTGCGCGCGCTGGCCTGGACGCCGCGCACCCTGACCCGGTACCTGCGCGAGACGCTGCGCCTGCTCGCCGAGGTGAGCTTCGGCTCGGGCGCGCTGGCCGTCATCGGCGGCACGATCGGCGTCATGGTCGGCCTGTCGGTGTTCACCGGCACGGTCGTCGGCCTCCAGGGCTTCACCGCGCTCAACCAGATCGGCACGTCCGCGTTCGCGGGCTTCGTGTCCGCCTACTTCAACACCCGCGAGATCGCGCCGCTGGTGGCGGGCCTCGCGCTGTCCGCGACCGTGGGCTCGGGCTTCACCGCCCAGCTCGGCGCGATGCGGATCTCCGAGGAGATCGACGCGCTGGAGGTCATGGGCATCCCCAGCCTGCCCTACCTGGTCACCACCCGGATCATCGCGGGCTTCATCGCGATCATCCCGCTGTACGTGATCGGCCTGCTGACCTCGTACCTCGCGGCGAGGTTCATCACCGTGGAGTTCTACGGCCAGTCGGCGGGCACCTACGACCACTACTTCAACCTGTTCCTACCCCCGGTGGACGTGCTCTGGTCCTTCGGCAAGGTGCTCGTCTTCGCCGTCGTGATCATCCTGACCCACTGCTACTACGGCTACCGCGCCAGCGGCGGCCCGGCGGGCGTGGGCGTCGCGGTCGGCCGGGCGGTGCGCACCGCGATCGTCACGACGAGCCTGCTGGACTTCTTCCTCAGCCTGGCGATCTGGGGCACGACCACTACGGTGAGGATCGCTGGATGATCAAACGTCGTTCCCTGGGCGTCGTGTTCCTCACCGTGATCGCCCTGTTCCTCGCCTTCACGGTCGCCCTCTACAACGACGCGTTCACCGAGGTCGTGCGGGTGACGCTGAAGACCGACCGGGTCGGCAACCAGCTCCTGGTCGACTCGGACGTCAAGGTCCGCGGCATGGTCGTCGGCAAGGTCGACGCCATCCGCACCGCGGGCGACGGCGCCGAGCTGGACCTGGCGCTCGACCCCGACCAGGTGCGCCACATCCCGGCCAACGTCTCCGCCCGCCTGCTGCCCAAGACGCTGTTCGGCGAGCGGTACGTGAACCTGGTGCTCCCGGAGCGCGGGCAGGCGCCGCTGGACGAGGGCGACGTGATCGAGCAGGACCGGTCCAGCGGCGCCGTCGAGCTGGAGCGCGTGCTGCACGACCTGATGCCGGTGCTCCAGGCCGTGCAGCCGGAGAAGCTGTCCACCACGCTCACCGCGGTGTCGCAGGCCCTGGAGAACCGGGGCGAGCCGCTGGGGGAGACGCTGGTCCAGCTCGACGCCTACCTGGGCGAGCTGAACCCGCAGCTGCCCGCGCTCAAGGAGGGCATCAGCCGCCTGGCCGACGTGTCGGAGGTCTACGCCGACGCCGCGCCCGACCTGGTCCAGGCCCTCGACGACGCCACCGTCACCAGCCGCACCCTCGTCGAGCAGCGCGAGGACCTGCTCACCGTGTACGGCTCGCTGACCACCACGTCCACCGACCTGACGAGCTTCCTCGCGGTGAACCGGAACAACCTGATCCAGCTCTCGGAGGTGTCGCGGCCGACGCTGGAGCTGCTGGCCAAGTACGCGCCCGAGTACCCGTGCCTGCTCAAGGGGCTGTCCGAGTTCAAGCCGATCATGGACCAGGTGTTCGGCAAGGGCACGGACGAGCCCGGCCTGCACATCACCCTGGAGATCACCGCCCACCGCGGCAAGTACGAGCCGGGCAAGGACGAGCCGGAGTACGCCGACAAGCGCGGCCCGCGCTGCTACGACCTCGTGCCGCGGCCCGACCCGTTCCCGCAGTACCCGCCGGAGGGCGCGGTCCGGGACGGCTCCACGCACCCGCCGGCCGCCCGGGTCGCCAACGACGGCGTGCTGCCGCCCGCGACCGGCGTCGGCGGCATCACCTCGCCGTCGTCGGCCGCGGGCCTGCCGACGCTCGCCAACTCGCCCGCCGAGCAGGACTTCCTGGCCGGCCTGCTGGCGCCGGAGTTCGGGCTGGAGCCCGACCAGATGCCCAGCTTCACCGCGCTGCTGCTCGGCCCGCTGTACCGGGGCGCGGAGGTGACCGCGTGAGGTCGCTGGCCGCACCCCTGGTCAAGCTCGGGATCTTCGCCACGGTCACCGTCCTGGCGACGGCCCTGCTCGCGGTGACCATCGCCAACGTCAGCTTCAACGGCGCCACCACCTACACCGCCCGGTTCACCGACGTGACCGCGCTCAACGAGGGCGACGACGTCCGGATCGCGGGCGTGCGGGTCGGCCAGGTGGAGGAGGTCCGGGTGGTGGACCGGCGGGTGGCCGAGGTCGAGTTCTCCCTGGAGGGCGACCGCACCCTGCCCGCCTCGGTGACCGCCACCATCAAGTACCGCAACCTCGTCGGCCAGCGGTACGTCGCGCTGGAGGCGGGCGCGGGCGACCCGTCGCCGCTGCGGCCCGACGACGTGATCCCGCTGGAGCGCACCCGGCCCGCGCTGGACCTGACCGTGCTGTTCAACGGCTTCAAGCCGCTGTTCCAGGCGCTGAACCCGGAGGACGTCAACCAGTTGTCCGAGGAGATCGTCAAGGTCCTCCAGGGCGAGGGCGGCACGATCGACAGCCTGCTGCGCCACACCGCGTCGCTGACGACCGCGCTGGCGAGCCGCGACCAGGTCATCGGCGAGGTGGTCGACAACCTCAACGCCGTGCTGGACACCGTGAACGGGCGGACCGACCAGGTGTCCGAGCTGGTCACCACGCTCCAGGAGCTGACCTCGGGCCTCGCGGGCGACCGGCAGCCGATCGGCGAGGCGATCAGCGCGCTGGGCGACCTCACCGACACCACCGCGGGCCTGCTGGAGGAGTCCAGGCAGCCGCTGAAGGACGACATCGCCAACCTGGGCCTGGTGTCGCAGACGCTCGCCGACCACGAGGCGGTCGTGGAGGGCGTGATCAAGAACCTGCCGACCAAGCTGGAGTCGCTGGCCCGGACCGCGTCCTACGGCTCCTGGTTCAACTTCTTCCTGTGCGAGGGCACCGGGCAGGTGGCCGTGCCGCCGATCATCAACGACCCGATCCCCATCACCGCCCTGCCGGTCACGCAGCCGAGGTGCCGCCCGTGAAGCCAGAACGGAACCCCATCACGGTCGGCGTCGTGTCCCTGACCGTCATCGCGCTGCTGGTGCTGGCCGCGCTCAACTCCGAGGACCTGCCGATCGTCGGCGGCGGCACCACCTACTCGGCCGAGTTCACCGAGGCCGCGGGCCTGGTCGAGTCGAACGAGGTGCGCGTGGCGGGCGTCAAGGTCGGCAAGGTGACCGAGGTCGAGCTGGACGGCGACCGGGTGCGCGTGTCGTTCCGGGTCAAGGACGCCTGGGTCGGCGACCGCACCACCGCGACCATCCGCATCAAGACGCTGCTCGGCCAGAAGTTCCTGGCCCTGGACCCGCAGGGCGAGCGGCCGCTGGACCCGCGCACGCCCATCCCGCGCGAGCGCACGCTGTCCCCGTACGACGTGCAGGAGGCGTTCAACGGGCTGGCGACCACGGTCGGCCAGATCGACACCGGGCAGCTCGCGGACAGCTTCCGGGTGCTGTCGGAGACCCTCCAGGGCTCGGCCGACAGCGTCCGCGGCGCGCTGGACGGCCTGTCGGCCCTGTCGAAGACGATCTCCTCCCGCGACGAGCAGCTGGCGCGGCTGCTGGCCAACACCAACCAGGTCACCAAGACCCTGTCCGACCGCAACGAGCAGTTCGAGCGGCTGCTCGCGGACGGCAACCTGCTGCTGGAGGAGCTGCGCAAGCGGCGGGACGCGATCACCGCGCTGCTGCGCGGCACCCGCGAGCTGTCCCGGGAGCTGAGCGGGCTGGTCTCGGACAACCAGGCGCAGCTGCGGCCCGCGCTGGAGCAGCTCGACCGGGTGACCACCGTGCTGCAGCGCAACCAGGACGCGCTGGAGCGCAGCCTGAACCTGCTCGCGCCGTTCTACCGGGTGTTCGCCAACACCCTCGGCAACGGCCGCTGGTTCGACGTCTACATCTGCGGCCTGCTGCCGCCGTCGGTGAACCTCGGCGTGATCGGCTTCAACGAGGAGGGCTGCCTCCCGCCCGGTGCGCAGCGCTCACCCGCACCAGGGGGTGGGAACTAGATGGCGACGACGAAGGCGGGCCGCGGCCTGACCCGCGCGCTGGCCATGGCGTGCGTGCTCGTGGTGGTGGCGGCCGCGGCGCTGTGGTGGGCGTTCGCCGGCGGCAACACCAGGAGGGTGACCGCGATCTTCGGCGCGGCCGTCGGCGTGTACCCCGGCTCGGACGTGCGGGTGCTCGGCGTGCGGATCGGCTCGATCGACGAGGTGGAGCCGCAGGGCACGACGGTGCGCGTCACCATGTCGCTCGACCGGTCGGTGGAGGTGCCCGCGGACGCCCAGGCGGTCGTGGTCGCGCCCAGCGTGGTCAGCGACCGGTACGTGCAGCTCGCGCCCGCCTACACCGGCGGGCCGACCCTGGGCGACGGGGTGACCATCCCGCGCGAGCGCACCGCCACCCCGGTCGAGCTGGACCAGCTCTACGAGAGCCTGAACGAGCTGACCACGGCGCTCGGCCCGAACGGGGCCAACCGGGACGGCGCGCTGTCCGATCTGCTCGACAGCGCCGCGGCCAACCTCGACGGCAACGGCCAGGCCCTCGGCGACACCGTGGAGCAGCTCGGCGACGCCGCCCGCACCCTCTCCGGCTCCCGGGACGACCTGTTCGCCACCGTCGACCAGCTCCAGAAGTTCACCGGGATGCTCGCCGCCAACGACAGCCAGGTGCGCGACGTCAACCGGCAGCTCGCCGAGGTCGCCGGGTTCCTCGCCGACGAGCGGGAGAACCTGGGCGCCGCGCTCTCCGAGCTGGCCGGCGCGCTCGGGCAGGTGCAGGGCTTCATCCAGGACAACCGGGCGGTGCTCAAGTCGAACGTCGACAAGCTGGCCGGCATCACCCAGGTGCTGGTGAACCAGCGGGCCGCGCTGGCCGAGACGCTGGACGTGGCGCCGCTGGCCCTGGGCAACCTCCAGAACACCTACAACGCGGCGTCCGGCACGCTCGACACCCGGGCCAACATCAACGAGCTGAACCAGCCGCCGATCGTGCTGGTCTGCAAGCTGGTCCAGGGCATCGAGCCGGGGCGCGTGCCCGGGGTGCTGGCGCAGGCGTGCCGGCAGCTGGAGCCGATCCTGTCCGGCCAGGTGGCGCTCAAGCCGCCCGCCGAGGTGCTGTCCGACCTGTCCCAGGGCAAGGTGCCGCTGCCCCTGCCGCTCGCGGGGGTGCCCCGATGAGGTCGGACGCGATGAGGTCCCACGCGATGAGGAAGCTGGCCGTTCTCGCGACGGGCGCGCTGCTGCTCACCGGCTGCGGCTCGGGCGGCTTCGACGGCATCTACAACATGCCGCTGCCCGGCGGGGCGGACCTGGGCGACCGGCCGTACTCGGTGAAGGTCCGGTTCCAGGACGTGCTGGACCTCGTGCCGCAGGCGGGCGTGAAGGTCAACGACGTGCCGGTGGGCCGGGTCGACCGCATCGACCTGGCCGCCGACGGCTGGACCGCCGAGGTGACCGTGCTGGTCAACGGCGGCGTGCGGCTGCCGGGCAACGCGGTCGCCCGGCTGCGCCAGTCCGCGCTGCTCGGCGAGAAGTACGTGGAGCTGGACGGCCCGGCCGAGGGCGCCGAGCAGGGCGAGCTGACCGACGGCGCGGTCATCCCGGTCGAGCGGACCAACCGCAACCCCGAGGTCGAAGAGGTCTTCGGCGCGCTGTCCATGCTGCTCAACGGCGGCGGCATCGCCCAGCTCCAGGACATCTCGCGCGAGCTGAACGCCGCCCTGGAGGGCAACGAGCCGCAGATCAAGTCGCTGCTGAGCAGGCTCGACACCCTGGTCGGCGACCTGGACGCGCACAAGGGCGAGATCACCCGCGCGCTCGACGGGCTCAACCGGCTCGGCGGGGCGCTGAACGCGCAGCGCGGCCAGATCGAGGGCGTGCTCGACGAGCTGGAGCCGGGTCTGAAGGTGCTCAGCGAGCAGCGCACCCAGCTGGTGACGCTGCTCCAGTCGCTGGACGCGCTGTCCGACGTGGCCGTGGACACCGTGAACAGGTCGAAGGACGACATCGTCGCCGACCTGAGGGCGTTGACGCCGACCCTGCGGAAGCTGGCCGAGGCGGGCTCGAACCTGCCCAACGGGTTCGAGCTGCTGCTGACCTACCCGTTCCCGGACTCCTCGATGGCGGGCGTCCGGGGCGACTACACCAACCTGTACGCCGACATCGACCTGAACCTGGGCACGATCGTCGACAACCTGGGCCGGTCGCGGCAGTCGGTGCTGCCCGACGTGCCGGTGCTGCCGGGCATCACCGGCACCGCGCCGTCGGTGCCGCTGCCGCTGCCCAACCTGCCGCTGCCGGGCGTGACGCCGGGCGGGTCGGGGCTCGGCGACCTGCTCGGCGCGCTGCTGGGGGGTGTGGGCCGGTGATCCCGCGCAAGACCAGGCTCCAGATCGGCGCGTTCGTGGTGATCGCGCTGGTCGGCGTCAGCTACGTCGGCGCCCGGTACGCGGGCCTCGGCCGGGTGTTCGGCGCCACCGGGTACGTGGTGACCATGCAGCTGGAGGACTCCGGCGGCGTGTTCACCAACGCCGAGGTCACCTACCGGGGCGTCGGCGTCGGCCGGGTCGCGCAGATGCGGCTGACCGCCGACGGGCTCGACGTCGACCTGGACATCGACCCGGGCGCGCCGCCCATCCCGGCCGACCTGGAGGCCGTGGTCGCCAACCGGTCCGCGGTGGGCGAGCAGTACGTCGACCTGCGGCCGCGCGGCGAGGACGGGCCGTACCTGGGCGCCGGTTCGGTCATCCCCAGGTCGGCGACCAGCACGCCGCCGCCCGTGGACGCGCTGCTCGGCAACCTCGACGCGTTCGCCAACTCCGTGCCGACCGACTCGCTGCGGACCGTGGTGGACGAGCTGGACCGGGCGTTCGCCGGGACCGGGCCCGACCTCCAGGTGCTGCTGGACAACACGCGGGCGTTCACGCAGGCCGCCACCGAGCACCTGCCGCAGACCAAGGCGCTGATCGACGACGGGCTGGTCGTGCTGAACACCCAGGCCCAGCAGGGCAGCGCGATCAGGTCGTTCTCGGCGGACCTGCGGGCGCTGGCCGAGCAGCTGAAGAACTCCGACGGCGACCTGAGGCGGCTGATCGCGGTGTCGCCCGGGGCCGCCGAGCAGGTGTCGGCGCTGCTGCGCGAGACCGGGCCGAACCTCGGCGTGGTCCTCGCCAACCTGCTGACCACCGGCAACATCCTGGTGACCAGGCTCGACGGCCTGGAGCAGATCGCGGTGACCTACCCGATCGCGGTCGGCGGCGGGTTCTCCGTCGCCAAGGGCGACGGCACGGGCGCGCACTTCGGCCTCGCGCTGAACGTGTTCGACCCGCCGCCGTGCACCGTCGGTTACGAGGGCACCGCGATCAGGCAAGGCACCGACACCAGCGCGGCGCCGCTGAACACGCAGGCCTACTGCGCGCTGGCCCCGGGGAGCGCCACCGGCGTGCGGGGCGCCCAGAACGCGCCTTACGGTGGCACCCCGACCACACCTACCGGTGACGAGACCACGCAGCCGGGCCGGGAGCCGCCGGCGGAGCAGGCGACCGCCGCGCCGCTGCTGACCAGCCTGGGCCAGCTGCTCGGGCTGCCGGGCTGAGGAGGGACGGAATGGGACTTCGGCGTTGGTTCCTGCCGGTCGCGGCCGTGCTGGCGGTGCTGGCCGCCGGGTACGCGGTGTGGGCCGGGGTGTCGTGGTGGAGCACGTCGTCCGACGAGTCCGCGGCGTTCTCCCGGGAGCGGGACGAGGTGCTGCGGGTCGGGCAGGTCGGCGTCGTCAACTTCACCACGCTGGACTACCGGAAGGTCGACGAGGACCTCGACCGGTGGCTGGAGTCGTCGACCGGCGAGCTGAGGTCCGAGATCGAGAGCGGCCGGGACGGCCGGAAGCAGCAGATCGCGGACGCGAGGACGGTGACCACGAGCCGGGTGCTCGACGCGGCCGTGACCGAGCTGGACTCGCGGGCGGGCAAGGCGCACCTGATCGCGGTGGTGGAGACCACCGTGACGCCGGAGGGCGGGCAGGCGGTCAAGAAGGTCAACCGCTACCAGACCGACCTGACCCGCACCGACGCCGGTTGGAAGCTCAGCGCGCTGGGGCCCGTCGCGGCCGGCGGCGCGTGAACGCGAGGAGATGACAGTGCCCCCGTCCCGCCGCCGCCCGGTCCCGACCCCGCCCACCGCCCGCCCGAAGGTCGCCGGCCTGCGCAAACGCCCCGGCGCCACCCCCGCCGACCCCCAGCCGGACCCCAAGCCCACCGACTCCCGGCCCGCCGAGGCTGGGACCACCGCCCTGCCCGCCGAGGCCGAGGCCGCCCCCCGGGCCGCCGAAGCCCGAGCCGCTGAGGCCCAGGTCACCGAGGCCACGGGTGCCGAGAGCGCGGCGGGGGAGGGCGCTCCCGCCCGGTCGTCCGAGGAGCTGGGCCTGATCGAGCCCCGCGACGACACGACCGAGACCGACACCCCCACCCCCGACGGCGACACCGCCCCGGCCCCCGACAGCTCCGCCCCCGACGGCGACACCGACGGCGACACCGACGGCCCTGCCCCGAGCCCCCGCCCCTGGGGACGGCACCGGCCTGCCGGCGAGGCGGTGGCCCCGAGCGTGCTCGACGAGCCGGCCGCCGCCACCCCGCCGACCCCGCCGACCCCCGGACCCCACCACCCGGGCTCGGGGTCCTCGGGCCTCGTCCTACCGGTGGCCCTGCTCGTGCTGGCCGCGCTGCTGGTCGGGCTGGGGGTGTGGTTCCAGCGCCAGGCGGGTGACGTGCGCTACGACCAGGCCCTGGTCGACAGCGCCGGCACCACCGAGGTCGCGGGTCAGGCCCGCGAGGCCGTGGAGAAGGCGTTCTCCTACAACTTCGCCGACGTCGCCTCCACCGAGAGGGCCGCGAACGAGCTGCTGGTCGGCAAGGCCCAGTGCCAGTACAACGCCATCTTCGGCCCGGTCCGCACCCTCGCGCCGGAGCAGAAGCTGGTGGTCACGGTGAAGGCGGTCTCCAGCGGCGTGACCTCGCTCGCCGGCGACCGCGCCACGGTCCTGCTCTTCCTGGACCAGGTCACCACCCGCACCACCGACAACCAGAGCGGCGGCGGCATCGCGATGATGCGGGTCGGCACCCGGAAGGTCGACGGCCGGTGGAAGGTCGACAACATGGAGATGTTCGGCCAGAGCGGCGACCAGGCCGCCGAGACCGCCAAGTGCTGACCCCGCCCGACCCCCGGCCTGCCCCAGCCCCGCCCCCGGGCCTGATCCGGGCCTGACCCCCGGCCGACCCCTCCCCGCTCCCTTCGCCGCCCCCTCCTTACCCCGCCGCCCCCCGCCCGAACCCCCAAGATCGCGCGTGTCCTCCGCTCCGGCACCGCGTGTCGTCCACTCCGGCACGGCGTGTCCTCCGCAGAGGGCCTCCGGACCGGGTTCACCAGGTGGTGGAGCAGTGATCTCGGTCACACTTTTTGGTCAGTGACCGAACGAAATCGCCACGACCTCGTCAGGGGCCCGCACTGCCCGCCAAAGGTTCACCCTGGCTCACGTCCATGTATTTTTGCAGGTCAAGACGATAACGCCGCGTTATCACCGCTTGCGCCACTGGGGTGATCGCCGCGTGGCATCTTGACTGCGAGCGTCAGCGGGGTCACTCTGTCGGTGAGCACGAGAAAGGTCCTTCCACGTGCCTCTCGACAGTTGGCGTGCGCGCGGCTAGACTGCCCCTTTGCGCTGCCCTCTTTCCGTTTGCCCTTCGCCGAGAGCTGGATTGCCGGGCATCGCCGCACCCTTGACAGCCGTGCTAGTTCCGCTGACTAGCCAGCTACCTGTCCCTGGAAGGACGCATCTTGGCGATCTCTCGCGCGACCAAGGCCACTGCTGCGACCAACTCCACGTCGGGGATCCCCGGAGCGCCGAAGCGAGTCTCTTTCGCGAAGATCCACGAACCGCTTCAGACGCCCAACCTGCTCGACCTGCAGATCCAGTCGTTCGAATGGCTCACCGGCGACGAGGCGTGGTTCCAGCGCCGCGTCGACGAAGGTGACGAGGCCCCCACCGGCGGCCTCGAGGAGGTCCTGAACGAGATCTCCCCGATCGAAGACTTCTCCGGCTCGATGTCGCTCTCCTTCTCCGACCCGCGCTTCGACGAGGTCAAGGCCTCCGTCGAGGAGTGCAAGGACAAGGACATGACGTACGCGGCCCCGCTGTTCGTCACGGCGGAGTTCACCAACCACACCACCGGCGAGATCAAGAGCCAGACGGTGTTCATGGGTGACTTCCCGATGATGACGGACAAGGGCACGTTCATCATCAACGGCACCGAGCGCGTGGTGGTGTCCCAGCTCGTCCGCTCGCCGGGTGTCTACTTCGACACGGCGATCGACAAGACGACCGACAAGGACGTCTTCAGCGTCAAGATCATCCCGTCCCGGGGTGCCTGGTTGGAGTTCGACGTCGACAAGCGCGACACCGTCGGCGTCCGCATCGACCGCAAGCGCCGCCAGCCGGTGACCGTGCTGCTGAAGGCGCTGGGCTGGAGCACCGAGCAGATCCGCGAGCGCTTCGCGTTCTCCGAGACGCTGCTGACCACGCTGGAGAAGGACCACACCGCGGGTACCGACGAGGCGCTGCTCGACATCTACCGCAAGCTGCGCCCCGGCGAGCCGCCGACGAAGGAGTCCGCGCAGGCCCTGCTGGAGAACCTGTTCTTCAAGGACAAGCGCTACGACCTCGCCAAGGTCGGCCGGTACAAGGTCAACAAGAAGCTGGGCCTGGACCTCCCGATCTCCACGGGCGTGCTGACCGAGGACGACATCGTCACGACGATCGAGTACCTGGTCCGCCTGCACGCGGGCGAGACGACCATGAAGCCGGGCGAGACCGAGGTCCCGGTCGAGGTCGACGACATCGACCACTTCGGCAACCGCCGCCTGCGCACCGTCGGCGAGCTGATCCAGAACCAGATCCGGGTCGGCCTGTCCCGCATGGAGCGCGTCGTGCGCGAGCGCATGACGACCCAGGACGTCGAGGCCATCACGCCGCAGACCCTGATCAACATCCGCCCGGTGGTGGCGGCGATCAAGGAGTTCTTCGGCACCTCCCAGCTGTCGCAGTTCATGGACCAGACGAACCCGCTCGCGGGCCTGACCCACAAGCGCCGCCTGTCGGCGCTGGGCCCGGGCGGTCTGTCCCGTGAGCGGGCCGGCATGGAGGTCCGCGACGTCCACCCGTCGCACTACGGCCGCATGTGCCCGATCGAGACGCCGGAAGGCCCGAACATCGGCCTGATCGGCTCGCTGTCCTCCTACGGGCGGGTCAACCCGTTCGGCTTCATCGAGACGCCGTACCGCAAGGTCGTCGACGGTCGGGTCACCGACCAGGTCGACTACCTGACGGCCGACGAGGAGGACCGGTACGTCAAGGCGCAGGCGAACGCCAAGATCGACGACGAGGGCAACTTCCTCGAGGACCGCGTCCTGGTCCGCAAGAAGGGCGGCGAGGTCGAGATGATCGACCCGCGCGACGTCGACTACATGGACGTCTCGCCGCGCCAGATGGTGTCCGCCGCGACCGCCATGATCCCGTTCCTCGAGCACGACGACGCGAACCGCGCCCTGATGGGCGCGAACATGCAGCGCCAGGCCGTGCCGCTGCTGCGCAGCGAGTCGCCGCTGGTCGGCACGGGCATGGAGCTGCGCGCCGCGGTCGACGCCGGTGACGTCGTGGTGGCCAAGAAGACCGGTGTGGTCGAGGAGATCTCCGCCGACTACGTCACGGTCATGGCCGACGACGGCTCGCGGCAGACCTACGGCCTGCACAAGTTCCGCCGCTCGAACCAGGGCACCTGCATCAACCAGAAGCCCATCGTCAACGAGGGCGACCGGGTGCAGGAGGGCCAGGTCCTGGCGGACGGGCCGTGCACCGAGAACGGCGAGATGGCGCTGGGCAAGAACCTGCTCGTCGCGATCATGCCGTGGGAGGGCCACAACTACGAGGACGCGATCATCCTGTCGCAGCGCCTCGTGCAGGACGACGTCCTGACCTCGATCCACATCGAGGAGCACGAGATCGACGCGCGGGACACCAAGCTGGGCGCCGAGGAGATCACCCGGGACATCCCGAACGTCTCCGAGGAGGTCCTGGCCGACCTCGACGAGCGGGGCATCATCCGCATCGGCGCCGAGGTCCAGCCGGGCGACATCCTGGTCGGCAAGGTCACCCCGAAGGGCGAGACCGAGCTGACCCCGGAGGAGCGCCTGCTGCGCGCGATCTTCGGCGAGAAGGCCCGCGAGGTGCGCGACACGTCGCTGAAGGTGCCGCACGGCGAGTACGGCAAGGTCATCGGCATCCGCGTGTTCAGCCGCGAGGACGACGACGAGCTGCCCCCCGGCGTGAACGAGCTGGTCCGCGTCTACGTCGCCCAGAAGCGCAAGATCCAGGACGGCGACAAGCTCGCCGGCCGCCACGGCAACAAGGGCGTCATCGGCAAGATCCTCCCCGTCGAGGACATGCCGTTCCTGGAGGACGGCACGCCGGTCGACATCGTGCTGAACACGCACGGCGTGCCGCGTCGTATGAACATCGGCCAGGTGCTGGAGACCCACCTCGGGTGGATCGCCAAGCAGGGCTGGAGCATCAACGGCGACCCGGACTGGGCGAAGAACCTGCCGGAAGAGCTGATGAACGTCGAGCCGGGCACGAAGACCGCCACGCCGGTCTTCGACGGCGCGCGCGAGGACGAGATCACGGGCCTGCTCGGCTCGACGGTCCCGAACCGCGACGGCGAGCGGATGGTCAAGGAGAACGGCAAGGCGCAGCTCTTCGACGGGCGCAGCGGCGAGCCGTACCCCTTCCCGGTGTCGGTCGGCTACATGTACATCCTGAAGCTGCTGCACCTGGTCGACGACAAGATCCACGCCCGGTCGACCGGTCCGTACTCGATGATCACGCAGCAGCCGCTGGGCGGTAAGGCCCAGTTCGGCGGCCAGCGCTTCGGCGAGATGGAGTGCTGGGCGATGCAGGCCTACGGGGCGGCGTACACGCTCCAGGAGCTGCTGACCATCAAGTCCGACGACGTGCTGGGCCGCGTGAAGGTCTACGAGGCCATCGTAAAGGGCGAGAACATCCCGGAGCCGGGTATCCCGGAGTCCTTCAAGGTGCTGCTCAAGGAGCTGCAGTCGCTGTGCCTCAACGTCGAGGTGCTGTCCTCGGACGGCGCCGCGATCGAGATGCGCGACGGCGACGACGAAGACCTGGAGCGCGCGGCCGCGAACCTCGGCATCAACCTGTCGAGGACCGAGTCGCCGTCCGTGGACGACGTCGTCAACTAGTCCTCGCCGGTCGCCGAGGGGAACGCCTCCCGCGTCCCCCTCGGCGGCCCAGCCACCAGCACCCCAAGCAGCACCGAACCAAAAAGGGGAAGAGAGTAGACGTGCTCGACGTCAACTTCTTCGATGAGCTCCGCATCGGTCTCGCGACCGCGGACGACATCCGCCAGTGGTCCTACGGCGAGGTCAAGAAGCCCGAGACCATCAACTACCGCACGCTCAAGCCGGAGAAGGACGGCTTGTTCTGCGAGAAGATCTTCGGTCCCACCCGGGACTGGGAGTGCTACTGCGGCAAGTACAAGCGCGTGCGCTTCAAGGGCATCATCTGCGAGCGCTGCGGCGTCGAGGTGACCCGCGCCAAGGTCCGCCGCGAGCGCATGGGCCACATCGAACTGGCCGCGCCCGTCACGCACATCTGGTACTTCAAGGGCGTCCCGAGCCGGTTGGGCTACCTGCTCGACCTGGCCCCCAAGGACCTCGAGAAGATCATCTACTTCGCCGCCTACGTCATCGTGGGCGTGAACGCCGAGCTGCGCCACAACGACCTGCCGACCCTCGAGAACGAGATGCAGGTCGAGCGCAAGCGCGTGGAGAACAAGCGCGACGCCGACGTCGAGGCCCGCGCGCAGAAGCTGGAAGCCGACCTGGCCGAGCTGGAGGCGGAGGGCGCCAAGTCCGACGTCCGCCGCAAGGTCAAGGAGGGCGGCGAGCGCGAGATGCGGCAGCTCCGCGACCGCGCCCAGCGCGAGCTGGACCGCCTCGACGAGATCTGGTCCACCTTCACCAAGCTGGAGAAGGCCCAGCTCATCGCGGACGAGCTGCTCTACCGCGAGCTGTACGACCGCTACGGCGACTACTTCACCGGCGCCATGGGCGCCGAGGCCATCCAGAAGCTCCTGGGTGACTACGACGTGGACGCCGAGGCCGAGGTGCTGCGCGAGACCATCCGCAGCGGCAAGGGCCAGAAGAAGCTGCGCGCCCTCAAGCGGCTGAAGGTCGTGGCCGCCTTCCAGGCGACCCGCAACAACCCGCAGGGCATGGTGCTGGACTGCGTGCCGGTCATCCCGCCGGACCTGCGCCCGATGGTGCAGCTCGACGGTGGCCGCTTCGCGACCTCCGACCTGAACGACCTGTACCGCCGCGTCATCAACCGCAACAACCGCCTCAAGAGGCTGATCGACCTCGGCGCGCCCGAGATCATCGTCAACAACGAGAAGCGGATGCTGCAGGAGGCCGTCGACGCGCTGTTCGACAACGGCCGCCGCGGCCGGCCGGTGACGGGTCCGGGCAACCGGCCGCTGAAGTCGCTGTCCGACCTGCTCAAGGGCAAGCAGGGCCGGTTCCGCCAGAACCTGCTCGGCAAGCGCGTCGACTACTCCGGCCGTTCGGTCATCGTGGTCGGCCCGCAGCTGAAGCTGCACCAGTGCGGCCTGCCCAAGCAGATGGCGCTGGAGCTGTTCAAGCCGTTCGTGATGAAGCGGCTGGTCGACCTCAACCACGCGCAGAACATCAAGTCGGCGAAGCGCATGGTCGAGCGCGCCCGCCCGGCCGTGTGGGACGTGCTGGAAGAGGTCATCACCGAGCACCCGGTGCTGCTCAACCGCGCGCCCACGCTGCACCGCCTCGGCATCCAGGCCTTCGAGCCGCAGCTGGTCGAGGGCAAGGCCATCCAGCTGCACCCGCTGGTCTGCGAGGCGTTCAACGCGGACTTCGACGGTGACCAGATGGCGGTCCACCTGCCGCTGTCCGCCGAGGCGCAGGCCGAGGCGCGCGTGCTGATGCTGTCGTCGAACAACATCCTCTCGCCCGCGTCCGGCAAGCCGCTGGCCATGCCGCGACTGGACATGGTGACGGGCCTGTACCACCTGACCCGGCACAAGGAGGGCGACATCGGCGAGGGCCACGCGTTCTCGTCGCCCGCCGAGGCGCAGATGGCGTTCGACCGCAAGGCCCTGGGCCTCCAGGCCATGTGCAAGATCCGCATCTCGGACAAGAACCCGCCGAAGGGCCAGGAGCCGGAGGGCTGGGAGCCCGGTCAGCCGTGGCTGGCCGAGACCACCCTGGGCCGGGTGCTGTTCAACGAGGTGCTGCCGCAGGACTACCCGTTCCTGAACGAGGTCATGCCGAAGAAGCGGCAGGCCATGGTCATCAACGACCTCGCCGAGCGGTACCCGATGGTCACCGTCGCCCGGACGCTGGACAAGCTGAAGGACGCCGGTTTCTACTGGGCCACCCGGTCGGGCGTGACCGTCGCGATCTCCGACGTGCTCGTGCCGGAGGCCAAGCAGGGCATCCTCGACGAGTACGAGAAGCTCGCGGACGCGGTCGAGAAGCGCTACCAGCGCGGTCAGCTCTCCTACACGGAGCGCAACAACGAGCTGGTCAAGGTGTGGACCAAGGCCACCGAAGAGGTCGCCGAGGTCATGGAGGCCAACTTCCCCGAGGACAACTCGATCCGCATGATCGTGAAGTCCGGCGCGGCGGGCAACATGACCCAGGTCCGGTCGCTGGCCGGCATGCGCGGTCTGGTGACCAACCCGAAGGGCGAGTACATCCCGCGGCCGATCAAGAGCTCGTTCCGCGAGGGCCTGTCGGTGCTGGAGTACTTCATCGCCACGCACGGCGCCCGCAAGGGTCTGGCCGACACCGCGCTGCGGACCGCCGACTCGGGTTACCTGACCCGTCGTCTGGTGGACGTCTCGCAGGACGTCATCATCCGCGAGATCGACTGCGGCACCACGCGCGGCGTGAACATGACCGTGGGCGAGCGGCTCGGCGACAAGGTGGTGCTGCACGAGTTCGCGCAGACCTCCGTGTACGCCCGGACCATCGCGGAGGACATCACCGACGCGAACGGCAACGTCATCCTCAACCGGGGTGACGACCTGGGCGACCCGGCGCTGGCGACGCTCGTCGAGGCGGGCGTGACCAGGGTCAAGGTCCGCTCGGTGCTGACCTGCGAGTCCGCGGTCGGCGTGTGCGCGTCCTGCTACGGCCGCTCGATGGCGACCGGCAAGCTGGTCGACGTCGGCGAGGCCGTCGGCATCGTCGCCGCCCAGTCGATCGGTGAGCCCGGCACGCAGCTGACCATGCGCACCTTCCACCAGGGCGGTGTGGCCGGCGACGACATCACGACGGGTCTGCCCCGTGTGCAGGAGCTGTTCGAGGCTCGCGTGCCGAAGGGCAAGGCGCCGATCGCGGACGTCGACGGCCGCGTGCGGATCGAGGACGGCGACCGGTTCTGGAAGATCACCCTCATCCCGGACGACGGGTCCGAGGAGATCGTCTTCGAGAAGCTGTCCAAGCGCCAGCGGCTCGCGAACACGGCCACCGGCCCGCTGCAGGACGGCGACCACGTGGCCGTCGGCCAGCAGCTGCTGGAGGGCACGCCCGACCCGCACGAGGTGCTGCGCGTGATGGGTCCCCGCGAGGCCCAGCTGCACCTGGTGCAGGAGGTCCAGAAGGTCTACCGGGCCCAGGGCGTGGCGATCCACGACAAGCACATCGAGGTCATCGTCCGGCAGATGCTGCGCCGGGTGACGATCATCGACTCGGGTGCGACCGAGTTCCTGCCGGGCTCGCTGGTCGAGCGCGCGGAGTTCGAGTCGGGCAACCGGGCCGTGGTGGCCGAGGGCGGCGAGCCCGCGGCCGGCCGCCCGGTGCTGATGGGCATCACGAAGGCGTCGCTCGCGACCGACTCGTGGCTGTCCGCGGCCTCCTTCCAGGAGACCACGCGAGTCCTGACCGACGCCGCCATCAACGGCCGGTCGGACAAGCTGATCGGCCTGAAGGAGAACGTGATCATCGGCAAGCTGATCCCGGCCGGCACCGGCATCAACCGGTACCGGAACATCCAGGTGCAGCCGACCGAGGAGGCGCGTGCGGCGGCGTACGCGATCCCGAGCTACGACGACGGCTACTACACGCCGGACGTCTTCGGCACGGGCACCGGCGCCGCGGTGCCGCTGGACGACTACGACTTCGGCCGCGACTACCGCTGAAGCTCTAGTCAGTAGGTGAAAGGCCCCCGGAGCCTCCCGCTCCGGGGGCCTTCGCCGTTCCCGGGCCCCGCCGGGCTCAGGCAGCCGGGCTCAGGCAGCCGGGCTCAGTCCTGGCTGGGCTGGACCTGGTCGGGCTCGGGCTTCGCCGGGCTCAGCCCCGCCACGGCCAGCCGGAACAGCCGGTCCGCGCGGGCGGCCGGGTCGGGGTGGTGCTCGGTGGCCAGGACGATGCCGACGGCCAGGGTGATCAGGTCCGAGACGGTGACGTCGGCCGCCACCGCGCCGTCCCGCGCGGCGCGGCGCAGCAGGGGCCCCGCGGCCTCCTCGATCGCCGCCGAGCAGCTGTTCTCGTGCACCGGGTCGGGTTCGGCGCCGTCGTAGGCCAGGGCGGCCGCCAGCCCCCGGGCGGCGACGCAGTAGGCGACCACCTCGCCCATCCACTCCAGGAGCGCGGCCCGGCTGTCGTCCCCGCCGGTCAGGTCGCGGGCCCGGGCGCCCAGCGCCTCGACCCGCTCCTTCGAGACCGCCTCCAGCAGCGCGCGGCGGGTGGGGAAGTGCCGGCGCACGGTCGCCGAGCCGACGCCGGCGGTGCGGGCGATCTGCTCCAGGGAGGCGTTCGCGCCGTGGGCCGCGACCTCCTGCTCGGCCACGGCGAGGATGCGCGCGTAGTTGCGCCGGGCGTCGGCGCGCTGGCGGTCGGGCATGGCGGAATCTCCGAGCTTGCTAAGTGGCGGGCCCCGCCGTTATCGTACGGGAGCATAAACGGCGGGGTCCGCCACTTATTTCCCGAGCCTTGAGGAGAGCCATGTCCGCAGCTCACGCGCCCGTCCTGGTCACCGGCGCGACCGGTCGGCAGGGCGGCGCCACCGCCCGCGCCCTGCTCGCGGCGGGCGTCCCCGTCCGGGCCCTGGTGCGCGACCCGTCCACCGACCGGGCCCGGGCCGTCGAGGCGCTCGGCGCCCGGTTGGTCGTCGGCGACCTCGACGACCGCGACTCCGTGGTCCGGGCCGCCGAGGGTGCCCGCGCCGTCTTCTCCGTGCAGCTGCCCGCCCTGACCGAGACCGGGTTCGACTTCGAGCGCGAGGTGGCGCAGGGCGTCAACCTCGTGGAGGGCGCCAGGGCCGCCGGGGTGCCGCAGTTCGTGCACACGTCCGTCTGCGGCGCCGGCCGGCACACCGAGGCGCCCGGCTGGGCCGAGGGGCGGTGGGCGTACATGGCGGCCACCCTGGGCGCGAAGAGCGCGGTCCAGGACCGGGTCCGCGCGGCCGGCTTCCGCCACTGGACGATCCTCAAGCCCGGCTTCTTCATGGAGAACTTCCTGCCGGACACGGCGTTCCTGTTCCCGCGCGGCGTCGAGGGTGGCCTGGTGAGCGTGCTCAGGCCCGACACCCGGCTGGCCCTGGTCGCGGTGGACGACATCGGCCGGGCGGCCGCCGCGGCCGTCGCCGAGCCGGAGCGGTTCCACGGGGTCGAGCTGGAGCTGGCGAGCGACCGGCGGTCGATGGCGGAGGTCGCCGAGGTCCTGTCCCGCGCCCTGGGCACGCCCCTGCCCGCGCCGGACATGACCGAGGAGGAGGCCCTCGCCGCCGGGATGCCCGCGATGGGCGCCACGCACGAGTGGATGAACGGCGTGGACATGCCCGCCCGCCCCCGGTACGCGCGGGACCTCGGCATCCCCCTCACCGACTTCGAGACCTGGGCGCGGGAGAGCTTCGCCGCGGTCCGGTCCTAGGCGCGGCGGCGGGACTTGGTGAGGGCGCGGGCCTTGGCGACCAGCTCGTCGACCAGGTCGCGGCCGGCCAGCGGGGGAGCGGCGTCGGTGCAGCACGGCGGCTTGGTGCGGCGCTGGTCCAGGCGTGGCCGGACGCCGGCCAGCTCGTAGAGGACCTCGTAGAGGTCGCGGCCCGGGTCGTCGTCGTGCGGGCCGACCAGGAGGACCCACGCCGTGCGCGGCGACGGGAAGGCCACCACCACCCGGTCGGTGCCGCGCAGGTGCTTCACGCAGAGGCGGGGCAGGGGCTCGGGGCCCGTCACCCGGTAGCCGAAGGCGGCGCAGCCGCTGTGCGCCAGCTCGTCGAGGAACCGGTCGTAGGCGACGCGGGCGGCGCCGCGCAGGCCGGCGGCCTGGACACCCGCCACCGGGGTTTCGACGACCTCGATCAGCGCACCACGCGCCCTTCGCCGCGGTTCATCTGGGCCAGGCTGGCGGCCAGGTCGGCGCGCTCCAGCAGGGCCGTGTCGCTCAGCCTGCGGTGCACCTCGTCGAGCAGGCCGCGCGTCCGGCCCGCCCGGCGCAGCTCACCCACGACGTGCAGCACCTCGTGCAGGCGGGTGGCGTCCAGGAGCATCCGCGGTTCCTGGGTGTGGATCGCGAGCACGCCCTCGCGCGCCCACGCCTTCACCGTCTTCTCGGTCAGCGCCAGCAGCTCGCCGGCGACCACGGGGCGCACCGGTGGCGCGCCGCGCAGGGCCTTGGCCACCACGCCGTGCAGCTTGCGGCGGCGCTCGTCGTCCTCCGACAGGCTGGACGCGACCTCTTCGATCTCCTCCACCTGCTGGAACAGGTCCCGTATCCGAGCGGCTTCGGTGGCGACGGACATGGTGGACCTCCTCAAGTCACTACCGATTATTGCCCTGTTTTTCGGTAGTGGCAACCGCGGTGGTGGTGGTCCCGCGCGCGGGACCACCACCGCGCGCGTGATCAGGACGAGAAGAACAGCCCGCCCAGGCCGCGGTGCTTGCGGTGCCCGTAGTGGCCACCGCCGCCGTAGCCCCAGGCCGGCGGGGGCGGCTGCTGAACGTAGTGCACCTGCTGCGGGGCGGGCGCGACGGGCGGCGGCGGGGGCGGCGCCATCTGCTGCTCCAGCCGGGTGATGGCCTCCAGCTCGCCGTAGTCGAGGAAGACCCCGCGGCAGCCGTCGCACTGCTCGATGTGCACGCCCATGCGGTCGAACGTGCGCATATTCCCGTGACACTTGGGGCACTGCATCGTGTGAGCCTCCTGCTCTCCGGGCGATGTGCCCGATATTAGCCGCGCCGCATCGGTCCATGCGTGGACACGATGCGAGCGCAAGCCTCCAACAGGGCATCTTGAGCACCGTTCAACTCCGTGCCGTCACGCTCCGCCGCGCACAGGGCCCGCGCCGCCATCTGCACCACCAGGGCGCGGGCCGGCACCTCCAGCGCCGACCACGGGTCGTCAACCGGCACGCCCGTGCCGCCCGCCCGGTGGTAGGCCCCGAGCAGCCGGCCCCACGCCACGTCGTCGAGCACGCCCGCCAGGTGCAGCGCGGCGGGCCGGGCCAGGTCCCACGCCGGGTCGCCGACCCCCAGGTCGTCCACGTCGATCAGCCGGTACCCGCCGTCGCGCCGGACGAGCTGGCCCAGGTGCCAGTCGCCGTGGATGAGCGCCGAACCGGCCGCGGGGGCGTCGGGCAGCGTCGCGGCGGCCCGCCGCACCAGGTCGGCGGCCGGCGTGTCGAGCGACAGGTCCAGCACCGCGCGCCGCATCCGCGGCCACGCGCCCGCCGCCGGCACGGGCGGCGCGAAGTCGGCGACCGTGAACCGGTGCAGCTCGGCCAGCATCCGCCCGGCCGCCTCCATCGGCAGCTCCTCCGGCTCGGCCTGCGGCACCGGGGTCCCCAGCGGCCACGCCGTCACCACGCGCCCCGCCACCACCTCCGGTCCCAGCAGCGGCGGCAGCAGGAGCCCGCCCAGGCGCGGGTCGGCGGCCAGGCGCAGCCGAGCGGCCAGCCCGGCGGGGTCCGTGCCGCCCTCGTGGGCCTTGAGCACCACGTCCCCGACCCGGACCACCACCACGTCGCCGCGCACCGCGAGCACCTCGGGCGCGGGGCCGGGCCCCACGAGCGCTGCCATGCCCGCGACGAGAACGGAATTCACCCGTTCAGTGTGCCCTGTTCACCGGGGTGGGGCCGATGATCACCCCACCCGTGCTGACCTGCGGGGAGTGCGGCCTGCCACCACCCGAACGGGAATGAGCGGGACGGGTGCGGCGTTGGACGGGGCACGGGTGTCAAGGGCGAGTGGCATCCGTTTTGACCCTTGGGAACCAGGCGGGGTATCTTTGGTACTCGTGCCCGACCCATGTCGGGCCGCTCCGCGTGCCTACGCGCCAGTGGTGCTGGAAAGCCGGCCGCGGTGACCTCCACGCGTAGGGGCATCCTGGGATGTCGCCTGCGGACCTGAGGTGTGGTGCTTGATCCGCCCGGCTCCACCGGCAGGGGCGCGACACGCCCGACCTCGGGTGCAGAGAGGGACCAAGTAAACAGAGCTCGCCGCCCACGCGACGAGCACGCGAACGGAAGAAGCAGCCGGCGTATGCCAACGATCCAGCAGCTGGTCCGCAAGGGCCGGCAGGACAAGGTCGCCAAGCAGAAGACCGCGGCGCTCAAGGGCAGCCCGCAGCGGCGCGGTGTGTGCACCCGCGTCTACACCACCACGCCCAAGAAGCCGAACTCGGCGCTGCGCAAGGTCGCCCGCGTGAAGCTGACGAGCGGCATCGAGGTCACGGCCTACATCCCGGGTGAGGGTCACAACCTCCAGGAGCACTCGATGGTGCTCGTCCGCGGCGGTCGTGTGAAGGACCTCCCGGGCGTCCGTTACAAGATCATCCGTGGTTCCCTCGACACGCAGGGCGTGAAGAACCGCAAGCAGGCTCGCAGCCGGTACGGCGCGAAGAAGGAGAAGAGCTGATGCCCCGCAAGGGACCGGCCCCGAAGCGGCCGCTGATCTCCGACCCGGTCTACAGCTCTCCGCTGGTGACCCAGCTCATCAACAAGGTGCTGGTCGACGGCAAGCGCTCCGTGGCCGAGCGGATCGTGTACGGCGCCCTCGAAGGCGCCCGCGAGAAGACCGGCACCGACCCGGTCGTCACGCTCAAGCGCGCCCTGGACAACGTCAAGCCGGCGCTCGAGGTGAAGTCCCGCCGCGTCGGTGGCGCCACCTACCAGGTGCCCGTCGAGGTGAAGCCGGGCCGCTCGACCACGCTCGCGCTGCGCTGGCTGATCACCTTCTCCCGGCAGCGCCGTGAGAAGACCATGATCGAGCGCCTGATGAACGAGCTGCTCGACGCGAGCAACGGCCTGGGCGCGAGCGTCAAGCGCCGCGAGGACACCCACAAGATGGCCGAGTCGAACAAGGCCTTCGCCCACTACCGCTGGTGACGTGCCGCCAGGCGGGGTAACCCCGAGTGCACCCCGCCTGGCGCCTCCCGGCCCTAGTGAGCCTGCTGACCAGCTAGCTCAAGACAGGGGAAACACCCGTGGCACAGGATGTGCTCACCGACCTGGCCAAGGTCCGCAACATCGGGATCATGGCCCACATCGACGCGGGCAAGACCACGACGACCGAGCGGATCCTCTTCTACACGGGGATCAGCTACAAGATCGGCGAGGTCCACGACGGCGCCGCGGTGATGGACTGGATGGAGCAGGAGCAGGAGCGCGGCATCACCATCACGTCCGCCGCGACGACCTGCTTCTGGAAGAACCACCAGATCAACCTCATCGACACGCCGGGCCACGTGGACTTCACCGTCGAGGTGGAGCGCAACCTCCGCGTCCTCGACGGCGCCGTTGCCGTGTTCGACGGCAAGGAGGGCGTCGAGCCCCAGTCCGAGCAGGTCTGGCGGCAGGCGACCAAGTACGACGTCCCGCGCATCTGCTTCGTCAACAAGATGGACAAGCTCGGCGCGGACTTCTACTTCACCATCCGCACCATCTCCGAGCGGCTCGGCGCCAAGCCGCTGCCGCTGCAGATCCCGATCGGCTCCGAGAGCGACTTCATCGGCGTCGTCGACCTGATCGAGATGCGCGCGCTGACCTGGCGCGGCGAGGTCCAGAAGGGCGAGGACTACGCGGTCGAGGAGATCCCGGCCGACCTCGTCGACCGGGCCAACGAGTACCGCGAGCAGCTCATCGAGGCCGTCGCCGAGACCGACGACGCCCTGATGGAGTCCTACCTCGGTGGCGAGGAGCTGACCGTCGAGCAGATCAAGGCGGGCATCCGCAAGATCGTGAACGACGGCTCCGCGTACCCGGTGCTGTGCGGCTCGGCGTTCAAGAACAAGGGCGTGCAGCCCATGCTCGACGCCGTGATCGACTTCCTGCCGTCGCCGCTGGACCTCCCGCCGGTCGAGGGCACGCTGCAGGACGGCGAGACGCCGGCGTTCCGCAAGCCCGAGAGCAGCGAGCCGTTCTCGGCGCTGGCGTTCAAGATCGCCGTGCACCCGTTCTTCGGCAAGCTGACCTACATCCGGGTCTACTCCGGCAAGGTCTCCTCCGGCACCCAGGTCATCAACTCGACCAAGGACCGCAAGGAGCGCATCGGGAAGATCTTCCAGATGCACGCCAACAAGGAGAACCCGGTCGACGAGGCCATCGCGGGCCACATCTACGCGGTGATCGGTCTCAAGGACACCACCACCGGTGAGACGCTGAGCGACCCGCAGGCGCCCATCGTGCTGGAGTCCATGACCTTCCCCGAGCCGGTCATCCAGGTGGCGATCGAGCCCAAGACGAAGGCCGACCAGGAGAAGCTGGGCACCGCGATCCAGAAGCTGGCCGAGGAGGACCCGACCTTCCGGGTCAACCTGGACCAGGAGACCGGCCAGACCATCATCGCCGGCATGGGCGAGCTCCACCTGGACATCCTGGTGGACCGCATGCGCCGCGAGTTCAAGGTCGAGGCCAACATCGGCAAGCCGCAGGTGGCGTACCGGGAGACCATCCGCCGCAAGGTGGAGAAGTACTCCTACACCCACAAGAAGCAGACCGGTGGCTCCGGCCAGTTCGCGAAGGTCCTCATCGACCTGGAGCCGCTGGAGAAGCAGGAGGACGGCGCGCTCTACGAGTTCGTCAACTCCGTCACCGGTGGTCGCATCCCCCGGGAGTACATCCCGTCGGTGGACGCGGGCGCCCAGGACGCGATGCAGTACGGCGTGCTCGCGGGCTACCCGCTGGTCGGCATCAAGGTGACGCTGCTCGACGGCGCCTACCACGAGGTCGACTCCTCGGAAATGGCCTTCAAGATCGCCGGCTCCATGGCGCTCAAGGAGGCCGCCCGCCAGGCGAGCCCGGTCCTGCTGGAGCCGTTGATGGCCGTCGAGGTCACCACGCCCGAGGACTACATGGGCGACGTGATCGGCGACTTGAACTCCCGCCGCGGCCAGATCCAGGCCATGGAGGAGCGCAGCGGCACCCGCGTCGTCAAGGCGCTGGTCCCGCTGTCGGAGATGTTCGGGTACGTCGGCGACCTGCGGTCCAAGACCCAGGGTCGTGCGAACTACTCGATGACGTTCGACTCCTACGCAGAGGTTCCCGCGAACGTCTCGAAGGAGATCATCGCGAAGGCGACGGGCGAGTAACCCCAACCGGAGCACCGCAGCACCACGCGGGCTCTCCGGGGTGAACAGTCCCTGGGGTCCGCACAACCCTTGACGTGAAGCCCGGCGGGTGGAGACCACACACCACCCGCCGGGCACAGCACCAGAAGTCCAGGAGGACAATCCAGTGGCGAAGGCGAAGTTCGAGCGGACGAAGCCGCACGTCAACATCGGCACCATCGGTCACATCGACCACGGCAAGACGACGCTGACCGCGGCGATCTCCAAGGTCCTGCACGACAAGTACCCGGACCTGAACCCCTTCACGCCGTTCGACCAGATCGACAAGGCGCCGGAGGAGAAGCAGCGCGGCATCACCATCTCGATCGCGCACATCGAGTACCAGACCGACAAGCGCCACTACGCGCACGTCGACTGCCCCGGTCACGCCGACTACATCAAGAACATGATCACCGGTGCGGCGCAGATGGACGGCGCCATCCTGGTGGTCGCGGCGACCGACGGCCCGATGCCGCAGACCAAGGAGCACGTGCTCCTGGCCCGCCAGGTCGGTGTGCCCTACATCGTGGTGGCCCTGAACAAGGCCGACATGGTGGACGACGAGGAGATCCTGGAGCTCGTCGAGCTCGAGGTCCGCGAGCTGCTCTCCGAGTACGAGTTCCCGGGTGACGACCTGCCGGTGGTCCGCGTCTCCGCGCTGAAGGCGCTGGAGGGCGACGCCGAGTGGGGCGAGAAGCTCATCGGCCTGATGGACGCCGTGGACGAGAACATCCCGGAGCCCGAGCGCGAGGTCGACCGGCCGTTCCTGATGCCGGTCGAGGACGTGTTCACCATCACCGGTCGTGGCACCGTGGTGACCGGCCGCATCGAGCGCGGCATCATCAAGGTCAACGAGGAAGTCGAGATCGTCGGCATCAAGGAGCAGTCGCGCAAGACGACTGTGACCTCGATCGAGATGTTCAAGAAGTTCCTCGACGAGGGCCAGGCCGGCGACAACGCCGCCCTGCTGCTCCGCGGCATCAAGCGCGAGGAGGTGGAGCGCGGCATGGTGATCGTGAAGCCGGGCACCACCACCCCGCACACCGAGTTCGAGGCGCAGGTCTACATCCTGTCCAAGGACGAGGGCGGCCGCCACACGCCGTTCTTCAACAACTACCGCCCGCAGTTCTACTTCCGCACCACCGACGTGACCGGCGTCGTGACCCTCCCCGAGGGCACCGAGATGGTCATGCCGGGCGACACCACCTCCATGTCCGTGAAGCTGATCCAGCCGATCGCCATGGACGAGGGTCTGCGGTTCGCCATCCGCGAGGGTGGCCGCACCGTCGGCGCGGGCTCGGTCACCAAGATCATCAAGTGATCTAGCTCCACATCTCACCCCCGGATTTGGTTCGCGCACGTCCGTGTGCAACTATTGACGGGTTGCTCGTCGGGGCGGCCGGTTCGAGTTCTGGACTCGGCCGCCCCGTCACGAGCGGGGTTTGATCGAGCAAGACAAAATCCCACGGGTTGCATCAGTGGGACCGGTCCATGGCCGGGCGGGCGACACGCCCGACCGCGTGGACCGGGCACCGTGACACCGCTCGGTGTCAGTCCTGAATAGGGGGCGGAGCGCGCCGGAGGTCCCGTGACCTCGCGAAAGGTGCCCGCACCGCGGCGGTACTAGAAGCAGAGGAACGGCAAGCCATCATGGCGGGACAGAAGATCCGCATCCGGCTCAAGGCCTACGACCACGAGGCGATCGACGCGTCCGCGCGCAAGATCGTCGAGACCGTGACGCGCACCGGCGCTCGGGTCGTCGGGCCTGTGCCGCTGCCCACTGAGAAGAACGTTTACTGCGTCATCCGCTCGCCGCACAAGTACAAGGACTCGCGCGAGCACTTCGAGATGCGCACGCACAAGCGTCTGATCGACATCCTCGACCCGACGCCGAAGACGGTGGACGCGCTCATGCGCATCGACCTGCCGGCGAGCGTCGACGTCAACATCCAGTAAGCGTTGGACGCGGCAGTGTTGATCCCTTTTGGGGCGGAGAGCAAAGAGACTCATGTCTGACAGGCAGGTTAAGGGCCTCCTGGGCACCAAGCTCGGCATGACTCAGGTCTTCGACGAGAACAACCGGGTCGTCCCGGTTACCGTCGTCAAGGCCGAGCCGAACGTGGTCACCCAGGTTCGGACCCAGGAGAACGACGGCTACTCGGCCGTGCAGCTGGCCTTCGGCGCCATCGACCCGCGCAAGGTGAACAAGCCCGTCGCGGGGCACTACGCCAAGGCCGGCGTGACGCCGCGCCGCCACCTGGCGGAGCTGCGCACCACGGACGCGTCCGAGTACACGGTCGGCCAGGAGATCACCGCAGAGGTGTTCGAGGCCGGCGCGGTGGTCGACGTGGTCGGCACCAGCAAGGGCAAGGGCACCGCGGGTGTCATGAAGCGCCACGGCTTCGGCGGCCTCGGGGCCAGCCACGGCACCCAGCGCAAGCACCGCTCCCCGGGCTCGATCGGCGGCTGCGCCACGCCCGGCCGCGTGTTCAAGGGCCTGCGCATGGCGGGCCGCATGGGCAACGTGCGCGTGACGACCCAGAACCTCAAGGTGCACAAGGTCGACGCCGAGTCCGGCCTGCTGCTCATCAAGGGCGCGGTTCCCGGTCCCAAGGGCGGCACCGTGTTCATCAAGACCGCTGCGAAGGGTGGTGCCTGATCATGACTTCCGTTGAGATCCGCACCCCGGACGGCAAGACCGACGGCTCCGTCGAGCTGCCCGCGGCCGTCTTCGACGCGCAGGCCAACGTGGCCCTGCTGCACCAGGTCGTCGTGGCCCAGCAGGCCGCGGCCCGCCAGGGCACGCACGCCACGAAGACCCGCGGCGAGGTGTCCGGTGGTGGCAAGAAGCCGTACCGGCAGAAGGGCACCGGCCGCGCCCGCCAGGGCTCGACCCGCGCGCCGCAGTTCGCCGGCGGTGGCACGGTCCACGGCCCGCAGCCGCGCGACTACAGCCAGCGCACCCCCAAGAAGATGAAGGCCGCCGCCCTGCGCGGTGCCCTCTCCGACCGGGCGCGTGCCGGCCAGGTCCACGTGGTGAGCGGTTTCGTCACCGGCGACACCCCCTCGACCAAGTCGGCCCGCAAGGTGCTGGAGACGGTCACCGAGGCCCGCCGGGTGCTGGCCGTGCTGCTGCGCACCGACGAGGTCTCGTGGGTGAGCCTGCGGAACCTGCCGCACGTGCACATCATCGCCCCCGACCAGCTGAACACCTACGACGTGCTGGTCAACGACGACGTGGTGTTCACCAAGGACGCGCTCGACGTCTTCCTGGCGAGCAAGGCCCAGCAGGGCAAGGGCTCCGCCGAGGCGACCGCCACCGCGTCCGACGTGGACGAGGAGGCCGCGAAGTGATCCCCGACCACAGGGACGTCCTGCTCGCGCCGGTCATCTCCGAGAAGTCCTACGGGCTCCTGGAGGAGAACAAGTACACCTTCGTGGTGGCTCCGGGCGCGAACAAGACCCAGATCAAGATCGCCGTGGAGAAGGTCTTCGGCGTCAAGGTCGTCAGCGTCAACACGATCAACCGCCAGGGCAAGCGCAAGCGCACCCGGACGGGCTACGGCAAGCGCAAGGACACCAAGCGCGCCATCGTGACGCTGTCCGCCGAGAGCAAGCCGATCGAGATCTTCGGCGGCCCGGCCGCCTGATGACGACGAGGACTGCGTAGAGATGGGCATTCGCAAGTACAAGCCGACGACTCCGGGTCGTCGCGGTGCGAGCGTCTCCGACTTCGCCGAGATCACTCGGTCGACGCCGGAGAAGTCGCTGATCCGCCCGCTGCACGGCCGAGGTGGCCGCAACGCGTCGGGCAAGATCACCACGCGCCACAAGGGCGGCGGCCACAAGCGGGCCTACCGCCTCATCGACTTCCGCCGCACCGACAAGGACGGCGTGCCGGCCAAGGTCGCGCACATCGAGTACGACCCCAACCGCACCGCGCGCATCGCGCTGCTGCACTACGCCGACGGCGAGAAGCGCTACATCATCGCGCCGTCCAAGCTGCAGCAGGGCGACCGGATCGAGAACGGCCCCAAGGCCGACATCAAGCCGGGCAACAACCTGCCGCTGCGCAACATCCCGGTCGGCACGGTCATCCACGCGATCGAGCTCCGCCCCGGCGGCGGCGCGAAGATCGCCCGCTCGGCGGGCGCCAGCGTGCAGCTCGTCGCCAAGGACGGCCCCTACGCCCAGCTGCGGATGCCCTCGGGCGAGATCCGCAACGTGGACGTCCGGTGCCGCGCCACGGTCGGCGAGGTCGGCAACGCCGAGCACCAGAACATCAACTGGGGCAAGGCCGGCCGCATGCGGTGGAAGGGCAAGAAGCCCACCGTCCGCGGTGTCGCCATGAACCCGGTCGACCACCCCCACGGTGGTGGTGAGGGCAAGACCTCCGGTGGTCGCCACCCGGTGAACCCGGCCGGCAAGCCCGAAGGCCGTACCCGCCGCCGCAAGGCAAGCGACAAGCTCATCGTCCGGCGTCGTCGCACCGGTAAGAAGCGCTGAGCAGGGAGGGAGTGAAGGATGCCTCGCAGCCTTAAGAAGGGCCCCTTCGTGGACGACCACCTGCTCAAGAAGGTGGACGTCCTCAACGAGTCGGGCAAGAAGACCGTCATCAAGACCTGGTCCCGCCGGTCGACGATCATCCCCGACATGCTGGGCCACACGATCGCGGTGCACGACGGCCGCAAGCACGTGCCGGTGTTCGTCACGGAGGCGATGGTCGGGCACAAGCTCGGCGAGTTCGCCCCGACCCGCACGTTCAAGGGTCACATCAAGGACGACCGGAAGTCGCGCCGCCGCTAAGGCGACGAACTAGAGGAAGAGCAAGGGGAAGCAGCGATGAACGCCCGCAACGAAGCCGAAGCGCCGGAGTACCCGCGCGCCGTGGCTCGGGCTCGCTACGTCCGCGACACGCCGATGAAGGTGCGTCGCGTCGTCGAGCTCATCAGGGGTCGTAGCGCCAGCGAGGCCCTGGCCGTGCTCCAGTTCGCGCCGCAGGCGGCATCTGAGCCGGTCCGCAAGGTGCTCGCGAGCGCCGTGGCCAACGCCGAGAACAACCTGTCCCTCGACCCCGACACCCTGTGGGTGTCGAAGGTCTACGTGGACGAGGGTCCGACCCTCAAGCGGTTCCGCCCGCGCGCCCAGGGCCGCGCCTACCGGATCCGCAAGCGGACGAGCCACATCACCGTCGAGGTGGAGAGCCGTCCCAAGAAGACCAGCGCGAAGGGGAACCGGTAGTGGGCCAGAAGATCAACCCGCACGGCTTCCGGCTGGGGATCACCACCGACTGGAAGTCCCGCTGGTACGCCGACAAGCAGTACGCCGAGTACGTGGCCGAGGATGTCAAGATCCGCAAGCTGCTCTCGCGCGGCATGGAGCGTGCCGGTATTTCCAAGGTGGAGATCGAGCGCACCCGCGACCGGGTCCGCGTCGACATCCACACCGCCCGGCCGGGCATCGTCATCGGCCGCCGCGGTGCCGAGGCCGACCGCATCCGCGGTGAGCTGGAGAAGCTCACCAAGAAGCAGGTGCAGCTCAACATCCTCGAGGTGAAGAGCCCGGAGTCGGACGCGCAGCTCGTCGCGCAGGGCGTGGCGGAGCAGCTGTCCAACCGCGTGGCCTTCCGCCGCGCGATGCGCAAGGCCATCCAGTCGGCCATGCGCTCGCCGCAGGTCAAGGGCATCCGCGTGCAGTGCGGTGGCCGCCTCGGCGGCGCCGAGATGTCCCGCTCGGAGCACTACCGCGACGGTCGCGTGCCGCTGCACACGCTGCGCGCCGACATCGACTACGGCTTCTTCGAGGCCCGCACCACGTTCGGCCGGATCGGCGTGAAGGTGTGGATCTACAAGGGCGACGTGGTCGGCGGGATCTCCGCCAAGCGCGAGCGCGACGCCGCCCCGTCGGCCGAGCGCGCGCCGCGGCGCGACCGCGGTGACCGCCCGAACCGGGCCCGTCGCTCCGGTGCCAGCGGCACCACCGCGACCAGCACCGAGGCGGGGCGCGCAGCGCAGGCCAGTGACCAGACGACCGGTGACGTTGCCACGAGCAACGCCCCCGACGTCGCGAAGACGGAGGGCTGAGTAGTGCTCATCCCGCGCAGGGTCAAGCACCGCAAGCAGCACCACCCCGGTCGGTCCGGTGCTGCGAAGGGCGGCACGAGGGTCACCTTCGGTGAGTTCGGCATCCAGGCACTGGAGCCGGCCTACGTGACCAACCGGCAGATCGAGTCGGCTCGTATCGCCATCACCCGGCACATCCGCCGTGGTGGCAAGGTCTGGATCAACATCTTCCCGGACCGCCCGCTGACCAAGAAGCCCGCCGAGACCCGCATGGGTTCCGGCAAGGGCTCCCCGGAGTGGTGGGTGGCCAACATCAAGCCGGGTCGGGTGCTCTTCGAGATGAGCTTCCCGAACGAGGCCGTGGCCCGCGAGGCGCTCCGCCGCGCGATCCACAAGCTCCCGATGAAGTGCCGCATCGTCACGCGTGAGGGTGGTGAGTTCTGATGGCAGCGGGTACCACCGCTTCCGAGCTGCGTGAGCTCACCGAGGAAGAGCTCGTGCTGCGCCTGAGGGAGGCGAAGGAGGAGCTGTTCAACCTCCGCTTCCAGATGGCCACCGGGCAGCTCGACAACAACCGCCGCCTGCGGACGGTCCGGCACGAGATCGCCCGGATCTACACCGTGATGCGGGAGCGGGAGCTGGGCCTGTCGTCCTCTCCCGACGCGGTTTCCACTGGTGAGGGTGCGGCATGAGCGAGAACAACGAAGTGACCGAGACCGAGACCGAGGCCCGCAACTACCGCAAGGTGCGCGAGGGCTACGTCGTGTCCGACAAGATGGACAAGACGGTCGTGGTGGCGCTGGAGGACCGCAAGAAGCACCGCCGCTACTCCAAGGTGCTGCGCTCCACCACCAAGGTGAAGGCGCACGACGAGCAGAACTCCGCCGGCGTCGGCGACCGGGTCCTGCTGATGGAGACCCGGCCGCTGTCGGCCACCAAGCGCTGGCGCCTCGTCGAGATCCTCGAGAAGGCCAAGTAAAGCTGTAAGACCGAGCCCGTCAGGTCGGAAATCTGGCGGGCCAGGAATGGTCAGGAGAAGTAAGTGATCCAGCAGGAGTCGCGGCTTCGCGTCGCCGACAACACCGGTGCGAAGGAGATCCTCTGCATCCGTGTTCTCGGTGGCTCCGGCCGCCGCTACGCGGGCATCGGGGACATCATCGTCGCGACGGTGAAGCAGGCCATCCCCGGCGCCGGCGTGAAGAAGGGTGACGTGGTGAAGGCCGTCGTCGTCCGCACCGTCAAGGAGAAGCGCCGTCCCGACGGCTCTTACATCCGGTTCGACGAGAACGCCGCGGTGCTGATCAAGAACGACAACGAGCCGCGCGGCACCCGCATCTTCGGCCCGGTCGGCCGCGAGCTGCGCGACAAGAAGTTCATGAAGATCATCTCGTTGGCGCCGGAGGTGCTCTGACCATGAAGGTCAAGAAGGGCGACACCGTCGTGGTCATCGCCGGCAAGGACAAGGGTGCGCGCGGCAAGGTCATCCAGGCCTACCCCGCCGACAACCGCGTCCTGGTCGAGGGCGTCAACCGCATCAAGAAGCACACCCGGATCACGCAGACCCAGCGCGGCGCGCAGTCGGGCGGCATCGTGACCCAGGAAGCCCCCATCCACGTGTCCAACGTGATGGTGGTGGACTCGGACGGCAAGCCGACCCGCGTTGGTTACCGGACGAACGACGAGGGCAAGCGGGTGCGCATTTCCCGTCGTAACGGGAAGGACATCTGATGACCACCGCAGAGAAGATCACGCCGCGGCTCAAGACCCGGTACCGCGAGGAGATCGTGGCGGAGCTGCGCAAGCAGTTCGAGTACGCCAACGTCATGCAGATCCCGGGCGTGGTGAAGGTCGTCGTCAACATGGGTGTCGGCGACGCCGCCCGCGACGGCAAGCTGATCGAGGGCGCCGTCAAGGACCTCTCGATCATCACCGGCCAGCGCCCCGAGGTCCGCCGGGCCCGCAAGTCGATCGCCCAGTTCAAGCTGCGCGAGGGCATGCCGATCGGCGCCCGCGTCACGCTGCGCGGCGACCGCATGTGGGAGTTCCTGGACCGCCTGCTGACGATCGCCCTCCCGCGCATCCGCGACTTCCGCGGCCTCTCGGGCAAGCAGTTCGACGGCAACGGCAACTACACGTTCGGTCTCAACGAGCAGTCGATGTTCCACGAGATCGACCCGGACGCCATCGACCGCCCCCGCGGCATGGACATCACGGTCGTCACCACCGCCACGAACGACGAGGAGGGCCGGGCGCTGCTGAAGCACCTGGGCTTCCCGTTCAGGGAGAACTGACATGGCCAAGAAGGCGCTGATCAACAAGGCCGCGGCCAAGCCGAAGTTCAAGGTGCGGGCCTACACCCGGTGCCAGCGCTGCGGGCGCCCGCACTCGGTGTTCCGCAAGTTCGGCCTGTGCCGGATCTGCCTCCGCGAGATGGCGCACCGCGGCGAGCTGCCCGGTGTGAGCAAGTCCAGCTGGTAGCACCAGCCGGCGGCAGGTTTTTCCACATCACTTCGCTGTAGGCCCGCTCACGACCGACACGGACCCTGACTGGGGAACCGCAGCGAGAAAGGTTGACCAGGTCACCATGACGATGACCGACCCGATCGCAGACATGCTGACGCGTCTGCGGAACGCGAACTCGGCTTACCACGACAAGGTCGTGATGCCGCACTCGAAGTTGAAGGCCAACATCGCCGAGATCCTCAAGCGCGAGGGCTACATCGCCAGCTACCGCGACGAGCAGGGCGACGTGGCCAAGAACCTGGTGATCGAGCTGAAGTACGGCCCGAACCGGGAGCGCAGCATCGCCGGCCTCCGCCGCGTGTCGAAGCCCGGTCTGCGTGTCTACGCGAAGTCGACCAACCTGCCGAAGGTGCTGGGCGGTCTCGGCGTCGCGATCATCTCGACCTCTGGCGGTCTTATGACCGACCGCCAGGCCAACAAGTCCGGCGTGGGCGGCGAAGTCCTCGCCTACGTCTGGTAGGAGAGGGGGACCAGGCATGTCGCGCATCGGAAAGCTGCCGATCACCGTCCCCTCCGGGGTCGACGTGAACATCGCGGGCCGGGAGGTCAGCGTGAAGGGGCCCAAGGGCACCCTGTCGCTGACCATCGCCGAGCCGATCATCATCGAGAAGGCCGAGGACGGCACCCTTGAGGTGAAGCGTCCGAACGACGAGCGGCGCAGCCGTTCGCTGCACGGCCTCTCCCGCACGCTGGTGCAGAACATGGTCATCGGCGTGACCCAGGGCTACGAGAAGAAGATGGAGATCCACGGCGTCGGCTACCGCGTGGCGCTGAAGGGCTCCGACCTGGAGTTCGCGCTGGGCTACAGCCACCCGGTGAAGGTGGAGGCCCCCGCGGGCATCACCTTCGCGGTGGAGACCCCGACCCGGTTCTCCGTCGCCGGCATCGACAAGCAGCTCGTGGGCGAAGTCGCCGCCAACATCCGCAAGCTGCGCAAGCCCGACCCGTACAAGGGCAAGGGCGTGCGCTACGCGGGCGAGAAGATCCGCCGCAAGGTCGGAAAGACGGGTAAGTGACATGAGCGAGACTGCAACGAAGCGCAAGCCGGTGGGCAAGGACATCTCGACCACTCGCCGCATCGCCAAGACCCGCCGTCACTTCCGCCTCCGCAAGAAGGTCAGCGGCACCGCGGAGCGCCCGCGCCTGGCGGTGCACCGGTCGTCGAAGCACATCTCCGTGCAGCTGATCGACGACCTGGCCGGCCACACCCTGGCCGCCGCCTCCTCGGTGGAGGCCGACGTCCGGGCGCTGGAGGGCGACAAGAAGGCCAAGGCCGCGAAGGTCGGCGAGCTGGTCGCCGCCCGCGCCAAGGAGGCCGGTGTCACCAAGGTCGTGTTCGACCGCGGCGGCAACGCCTACCACGGTCGGATCGCGGCCCTGGCCGACGCCGCCCGCGAGGCGGGGCTGGAGTTCTGACAATGAGCCTTGTTTTTGGGCAAATCACTGGAATTGAGAGGGACGCCTGATGCCAGGACGCACGCGTCGCGAAGGCGGCGGGGGCGAGCGCGGAGAGCGTCGCGACCGTCGTGACGGCGGCCGCGGCGGCGCGGCCCAGGAGAAGACCCCGCACCTGGAGCGCGTGGTTGCGATCAACCGCGTCTCCAAGGTCGTCAAGGGTGGTCGTCGGTTCAGCTTCACCGCCCTGGTCGTCGTCGGCGACGGCGACGGCATGGTCGGTGTCGGCTACGGCAAGGCCAAGGAAGTGCCGGCGGCGATCGCCAAGGGTGTGGAGGAGGCGAAGAAGAACTTCTTCCGCGTCCCCCGCATCGCGGGCACGATCCCTCACCCGGTCCAGGGCGAGAAGGCGGCCGGTGTCGTCCTGCTCCGCCCGGCCTCGGCCGGTACCGGCGTCATCGCCGGTGGTGCGGTCCGCGCGGTGCTGGAGTGCGCCGGCGTCCACGACGTGCTGAGCAAGTCGCTGGGCTCCGACAACGCCATCAACATCGTGCACGCCACCGTGGCGGCCCTGAAGGGCCTCCAGCGTCCGGAGGAGGTGGCCGCCCGTCGCGGTCTGCCCCTGGAGGACGTGGCGCCCGCCGGCATGCTGCGCGCTCGCGCAGGGGCGGGGGTCTGACGTGGCTCAGCTCAAGGTGACCCAGGTCAAGAGCAGCATCGGTACCAAGCACAACCACCGTGAGTCCCTCCGGACCCTGGGGTTGCGCAAGATCCGCCAGTCGGTGGTCCGCGAGGACACGCCGCAGGTGCGCGGCCTCATCCACGCCGTGCGCCACCTGGTGGTCGTCGAGGAGGTCCAGTCGTGACCATCAAGATCCACGACCTGCGTCCGGCCCCCGGCGCCAAGACCGCGAAGACCCGCGTGGGTCGCGGTGAGGGCTCCAAGGGCAAGACCGCCGGTCGAGGCACCAAGGGCACCGGCGCGCGGAAGAACGTCTCGCCGCGCTTCGAGGGTGGCCAGATGCCGCTGCACATGCGGCTGCCGAAGCTCAAGGGCTTCCGCAACCCGTTCCGCACCGAGTACCAGGTGGTGAACGTGGGCGACATCGCGCGCCTGTTCCCCGACGGTGGCCGGGTGGACGTGGACGCCCTGATCAACGCCGGCCTGGTCCGCAAGAACCAGCTGGTGAAGGTCCTCGGCAACGGCGACCTCAACGGCGTCAAGGTCGATGTCGTCGCCAACAAGTTCTCCGGCAGCGCGGTCGAGAAGATCGCCGCGGCCGGCGGCACGACCACCGTTCTCTGACCAGAGAACACCGAAACGGCCCCCGGAGCACAAGCTCCGGGGGCCGTTCCGCATGTGCAACACACACACCCCGCCCAGCTCGTGGTCTCCCCGTATGGCCTGGGCGCAGCCCAACCGCGCTTGTCAAGGGTTCCGCACGCCCTTCGCGGGGCCCTTGACGAGTGTGGTTGCCTCAGGCAGGCCATACGGGGAGACCACGAGCAAACGCCCTTCCCCCGGAGGCCTGCCCAGCGGCGAGCGCCGCTTTTGTCTTTTCCGCCCGTGAACCCCTCTCCACCCCTCCCCACCCCCCACCAACCGAGACGTTCGCGCACAGCAGAAAACCCCTTGCCACCCCGGGTTAGCGTGCGACACATGTGGCTAGCCGTCTTCTTCGGAGCCTCGGTGTTGGTGGCCCTGACACCGGGTGCGAATAACCTCCTGGGCATGCAGCACGGGGTCCACCACGGCGTCGGGAAGGCCGTCACCGCCCTGACGGGCAGGCTGGCCGCCTTCGCCGTCATGATCACCGCGGTGGTGGCCGGCCTGGGCCCGGTGCTGTCCGCGAGCCACCTGGCGCTGACGATCATCAAGTGGGCCGGCGTCGCCTACCTGGTGTACCTCGCGATCAGGGCCCTCACCGCCACCCCGACCGCCGAAAGCCCTGCGGTCAGGACGGATCCGCTCCGCAAGGAGTTCCTGGTGGCGATCTCCAACCCGAAGGCCATCCTGATCTTCACCGCCTTCCTCCCGCAGTTCGTGGACCCCTCCCGGGGCCCGATCCCCCTCCAACTGGCGGTCCTCGGCGTGGTCTACCTGGCCGCCGAGCTGCTGGCCGGAACGGCCTACGTGACCATCGGCGCGGTGATCCGCAAGGCGGGCCTGACCAAGCGGACGAAGGCATACCTGGACCGGGCCACGGGGGCGGTGCTCCTGGGGATGGCGGGGGCCTTGGCCACGTCGAAAATCTGATCGGAACCTGCTCGAACCTCGACCAAACCCCGACCAAGCCCCCACCGGCCGCCAACCGGACAACATGCATCGACAACCGAACTTGATCCATTCGGGGGCTTGCGAGCACGAGTAGTCGATCAGGTACGAACTGTGTGGGACGACTGGCTACGGCGATCGGCCTCGCGGCTGTTAGAGTCGCGGGCTGAACCCGGATGTCGTCCGGGTCGGTCGCGGCTACCCGTCGCTTCCGCCACCGTCGGCGTTGGCCGGCGGTATGCCCGCAAGACTGTGCCGGCAACACAGCCGGTACCGCACGGATGCCGACCCAGGTGGGGCGGCAACGCTGATGGAGGTTCGCGTGCTCGGCGCATTCCGCTCGGCTCTCGCGACGCCGGACCTACGCAAGAAGATCCTCTTCACCCTGGGGATCGTCGTGGTGTTCCGGTTGGGTGCGACCATGCCCGCGCCGGGCGTCTCCTTCAAGAACGTCAAACAGTGCATCGACGCGGTCGACCAGCAGGGCGTCTACCAGCTGATCAACCTGTTCAGCGGCGGCGCGCTGCTGAACTTGTCGATCTTCGCGCTGGGCATCATGCCCTACATCACCGCGAGCATCATCATCCAGCTCCTCACCGTGGTGATTCCGCGGTTCGAGCAGCTGAAGAAGGAAGGGCAGGCGGGTCAGGGCAAGCTGACCCAGTACACCCGCTACCTGACCATCGCGCTGGCGGTCCTCCAGTCGACGGGCATCATCGCCCTGGCGGTGCGCGACCAGCTGTTCGCCAACTGCCCCGTGCCGGTCATCCCGGACGAGAGCATCTTCAACCTGATCGTCCTGGTGGTCGCGATGACCGCCGGCACCAGCGTGATCATGTGGCTCGGTGAGATCATCACCGAGAAGGGCATCGGCAACGGCATGTCGTTGCTGATCTTCTGCGGCATCGCGGCCCGCATCCCGATCGAGGGCAAGATCATCTTCGACCGCGGCGGCCTGACCTTCTTCCTCGTCTGCGTCGCGGCCCTGCTGATCATCGCCAGCGTCATCTACGTGGAGCAGGCGCAGCGCCGCATCCCCGTGCAGTACGCCAAGCGCATGATCGGCCGCCGGATGTACGGCGGCACCTCGACCTACCTGCCGCTGAAGGTGAACCAGGCCGGCGTCATCCCGGTCATCTTCGCCTCGTCGCTGCTGTACCTGCCCGACCTCATCTCGCGCCTGACCGCCTCCACCGACGGTTCCGCGCCGAGCTGGTGGGAGACCTTCGTCGCGACGCACCTGGTGACGCAGTCCAGCCCGGTGCACATCTCGCTGTACTTCCTGCTGATCGTCTTCTTCACCTACTTCTACGTCGGCATCACGTTCAACCCGGACGAGCGCGCCGACGAGATGAAGAAGTTCGGTGGCTTCATCCCGGGCATCCGACCGGGCAGGCCCACCGCCGAGTACCTCCGCTTCGTCCTGGGGCGGATCACGCTGCCGGGCTCGATCTACCTGGGCATCGTCGCCATCCTGCCCAACTTCTTCCTGGAGCTGACCGACCAGGGCCAGAACCAGAACTTCCCGTTCGGCGGCACGGCGGTGCTGATCATGGTCGGTGTCGGCCTCGACACCGTGAAGCAGATCGAGAGCCAGCTCATGCAGCGCAACTACGAAGGGTTCCTCCGCTAGTGCGAATCGTTCTCGTCGGCCCGCCCGGAGCGGGCAAGGGCACGCAGGCCCAGCTCCTCAGCAGCAAGCTCGGCGTGCCGCACATCTCCACCGGGGACCTCTTCCGCGCTCACATCAGCCAGCAGACCGACCTCGGCAAGGAGGTCCAGGAGTACCTGGACTCCGGTGAGCTGGTCCCGGACGAGGTCACCAACGAGATGGTCCGCGGTCGGCTCGCGCAGGCCGACGCCACCGGCGGCTTCCTGCTCGACGGCTTCCCGCGCAACGTCGCCCAGGCAGGCGTCCTGGGCGAGATGCTGTCGGCGGCGGGCCACTCGCTGGACGCGGTGCTGGAGTTCCGGGTCGACGAGGACGTGGTGGTCGAGCGACTGCTCGCCCGCGGCCGCACGGACGACAAGGAAGACGTGATCCGGCACCGCCAGCAGGTGTACCGGACGGAGACCGCCCCGCTGCTCGACCACTACTCCGACATCGTCGTGCCGATCGACGCGGTCGGTGACGTGGAAGAGATCAGCGAGCGGGCCGTCCGCGCGCTGCGCGACGTGAAGTGAACGGTGTTGTCGATGCACTACGGCGCGTGGTCCCCGGTCGTGCCGGCCGTGACCGCATGATCGAGATCAAGAGCCGCGGCCAGCTGGAGGCCATGAGGGCCGCCGGCCTGGTGGTGGCGCGCACGCTCTCGCTGCTGGCCGCGCACACCAAGGCCGGGGTCAGCACCGCCGAGCTGGACGAGCTGGCCGAGCAGACGATCCGGGACGCCGGGGCGATCCCGTCGTTCAAGGGCTACCACGGCTTCCCGGCGTCGATCTGCGCGTCGGTGAACGAGCAGGTCGTCCACGGCATCCCGAGCCGCACGCAGGTCCTCGCCGAGGGCGACCTGATCTCGATCGACTGCGGCGCCATCCTGGAGGGCTGGCACGGCGACTCGGCCATCACCCTGCCCGTCGGCGCGGTGACTGAGGCCGAGCTGAAGCTCTCCGAGGCCACGCGCCGCTCGATGCTCGCGGGCATCGCGGCGGCCGTGCCGGGCAACAAGCTGAGCGACATCTCCTTCGCCATCGAGTCGGCCACGATCGAGGCGGGCGACGAGCACGGCGTGGACTACGGCATCGTCGACGGCTACGGCGGCCACGGCATCGGCACGAAGATGCACATGGACCCGTTCCTGCCGAACTACGGCAAGCCGGGCAAGGGCCCCAGGCTGAAGGTCGGCATGGCGATCGCCATCGAGCCGATGCTGACCCTGGGCAGCGAGCGCACGGTCGAGCTGGACGACGGCTGGACCGTCGTCACGGCCGACGGCTCGCGCGCCGCGCACTGGGAGCACTCGGTGGCCATCACCGACGACGGCCCCTGGGTGCTGACGGCCCCCGAGGACTGACACCGCCCGCCCGCGGGCGGGAAGGGCACCACTCGCCATCGCGGCGGGTGGTGCCTTTTCGCACCTCCGGCGGAAGGCGGTGGGGAAGTCCGGCGGCGAGACATCGCAGATGACGATCCGTGACCACACACCACCCAATGGGCGACAGTCGTTCCCTTTTCGGGTGAAAGCTTCGTAAAACCGTCTTGCGCTGTGGATCATCCGGCCCCGCGTGGCCGGCTACGGGCGTAGGCTGTTCCGGGTACGGACAGCTACGGCCCGTCGCCCTGTCGCCCGGAGGAAGTGCGCTGCCCATGAACGAGTCACACTTCAAGGCCGCGGACGACGATCGCGGAGCGGTGGCCGACAAGCTGGCCAAGGCGCACGCGGAGGGCAGGCTCACCCAGGCCGAGTTCGACGAGCGCAGCCGCGCCGTGTGGGAGGCGCGCAGCTACGCCGAGCTGCACCAGCTCACCGCGGACCTGCCGGGTTCGGACCGCTCCGGCACGGGCCGCCCCGCCACCGCACCCCCTCGCTCGGCACCCGCACCCTCGCCCTCCGGCCGCCCGGAGCCCGAGTGGCAGAGCCGACCGCTCCCGGTCCAGGGAGAGACGGCCGCCGGCCCGGTGTGGCGCAGCACCCCGGTGGGTGACCAGGTCCCGGACAACCGCCCGGCGGACAACGGCCGACGCCCCGCCGACGCCCGTCCCGCCGACGCCCGCCCCGCCCCCGAGTGGCAGGACGCCTCGGGCTCCGGCGGCCGGGACGAGCCGGTCGACGAGCCCGCCCCGGTGTGGCAGGACGCGCCGCGGGGGAGCACCTCCCCCCGCGACCCCCGCTCCCGCGACGCCCGCCCCGCGGGCGCCCGGATCGGCCCGGAGGCCCACGCCGACCAGGACCACGACTCGGGCTACGACCCGAACTACGACTCCGACTACGACCGGGGCACCGGCCACGGGGCGGGCTCCAGGGCCGGCGCCGGCGCCGCCAACACCGGCTACGCCCCCCAGCGCCGGCGGCGCGAGCCGCCGCCCGTGCCGCAGAAGCGCAGCCGGACGACCGTCTTCCTCACGGTCCTGACCGCCGTCTGGTTCTTCGCCAGCGCGATCAACCTCCTCATCTGGGGCATCATCAACGGCACGTCCGACACCTCGATCTACCCCTGGTGGCTGTGGGTGGCCGGCCCGCTCGGCGTCGTGGTCCTCACCGCACACCTGGTCCGATTTGGGATGCGGCGCTGACGCGCGTACTATGGACGGGTGGCGCACACGTCGCGCCGGTTCCGCCATGCCCGGGGGTTCTCCCTGGTGGGTGACAAGGTTCGCAAGGACCTTGTCCGGAGTCGGGGTGCCGCGTGCCCCGCGCTAGATATCCAGCAAGCACCCACCGTCACGAAACGCGGAGGACATGGGCAAGAAGGACGGGGCCATTGAGGTCGAGGGCCGCGTAGTCGAGCCGCTCCCCAACGCGATGTTCCGAGTCGAGTTGGAGAACGGGCACAAGGTCCTGGCACACATCAGCGGCAAGATGCGTCAGCACTACATCCGCATCCTCCCCGAGGACCGGGTAGTCGTGGAGCTCTCGCCCTACGACCTGTCCCGCGGGCGCATCGTCTACCGCTACAAGTAGTGACCTCCGGCGCGCTCCAGCGGCGTGCCGGCTGACGCAGGAGAAGCTCAGGCGTGAAGGTCCAGCCGAGCGTCAAGAAGATCTGCGACAAGTGCAAGGTGATCCGCCGCCACGGCCGGGTCATGGTCATCTGCGAGAACCTGCGCCACAAGCAGCGCCAGGGCTGACCAGAGCCGCACGAGTCGAGTCTTCGCGGACGCGACAAGCAGCAAGCCTCTTCGCACCTGTCTGGGTGAACGACGCCCAGGCACACCCCCGGACTCCAGGCCGGGGCCGGGACACCGGTCGCGAGAGCGACCGGCACTGACGCAGCGAGTCAGTCCCGGAATCGGGCGGGGAGCAGACCTGGAGACGAAACCGACAGGAGCAAGCGCCGTATGGCACGACTCGCTGGCGTCGACCTCCCCCGCGAGAAGCGGTTGGAGATCGCGCTCACCTACATCTTCGGGATCGGTCGCACGCGGTCCAAGGAAGTGCTGACCGCCACCGAGCTGTCCCCCGACCTCCGGGTCAAGGACCTCGGTGACGCCGACCTGGCGAAGCTGCGGGACTACATCGAGAACAACTTCAAGGTCGAGGGTGACCTCCGCCGCGAGGTTCAGGCCGACATCCGTCGCAAGATGGAGATCGGCACGTACCAGGGCCTGCGCCACCGTCGCAACCTGCCCGTCCGCGGGCAGCGCACCAAGACGAACGCGCGCACCCGCAAGGGTCCGAAGAAGACCGTGGCGGGCAAGAAGAAGGCCGGCAAGAAGTAAGCCTCGCGCACCCCAAGTAGGAGATCACCCAGAATGCCACCCAAGTCCCGCACGGGCGCCGGGGTCAAGAAGGTCCGGCGCAAGGAGAAGAAGAACGTCTCGCACGGCCAGGCCCACATCAAGAGCACGTTCAACAACACCATCGTGTCCATCACGGACCCGCTGGGCAACGTGATCAGCTGGGCCTCCGCCGGCCACGTCGGCTTCAAGGGCTCCCGCAAGTCCACGCCCTTCGCCGCGCAGATGGCCGCCGAGAACGCCGCCCGCAAGGCCGCCGAGCACGGCATGCGCAAGGTGGACGTGTTCGTGAAGGGTCCCGGCTCCGGCCGCGAGACCGCGATCCGTTCGCTGCAGGCCGCCGGCCTGGAGGTCGGCACGATCCAGGACGTGACCCCGCAGCCCCACAACGGCTGCCGCCCGCCCAAGCGGCGCCGGGTCTGAGGTACGGGGAGGAGTAAGACACCATGGCTCGCTACACCGGACCGGCCACGCGCATCTCGCGTCGCCTCAAGGTCGACCTCGTCGGTGGGGACCAGGCGTTCGAGCGCCGTCCCTACCCGCCCGGCCAGCACGGCCGCGGTCGCATCAAGGAGTCGGAGTACCTGCTCCAGCTCCAGGAGAAGCAGAAGGCCCGTTACACGTACGGCGTGCTGGAGAAGCAGTTCCGGCGCTACTACGAGGAAGCGGTCCGCCGCACCGGCAAGACCGGTGAGAACCTGCTCCAGATCCTGGAGTCCCGCCTGGACAACGTGGTGTACCGCGCGGGTCTCGCGCGCACCCGTCGCCAGGCCCGCCAGCTGGTCAGCCACGGCCACTTCCTGGTCAACGGCCAGAAGGTGAACATCCCGAGCTACCGGGTGTCGAAGTTCGACATCATCGACGTGAAGCCGAAGTCGCTGCCGACGCTCCCGTTCGAGGCCGCTCGCGCCTCGTTCGGCGACCGCCCGGTGCCGGCGTGGCTCCAGGTCGTGCAGTCGAACCTGCGCATCCTGGTCCACCAGCTCCCGGAGCGGGCGCAGATCGACACGCCCGTCACCGAGCAGCTCATCGTCGAGCTCTACTCGAAGTGATCCTCCCGGGAGGACGGCTCCGGTCGTCCTCCCGGTCGGGTCCCGCGGCGGCACGGAATGGTGTGCCGCGCGCGTTCGCCGGTCTCCGCGACTGGCATCCCACGGCGTCATATGGCGGGCGCCGGGGTAGGAGAGGAAGAACCCAGTGCTGATTTCCCAGCGCCCCTCGCTCAGCGAGGAAGCGGTCAACGAGACCCGCTCCCGGTTCGTCATCGAGCCGCTGGAGCCGGGCTTCGGCTACACCCTCGGCAACTCCATCCGCCGCACCCTGCTGTCGTCCATCCCCGGCGCGGCCGTGACCAGCATCCGCATCGACGGCGTGCTGCACGAGTTCACGACCGTCCCCGGTGTGAAGGAAGACGTCACCGACATCATCCTCAACCTCAAGGAGCTGGTCGTCAGCTCCGAGGAGGACGAGCCGGTGACCATGTACCTGCGCAAGCAGGGGCCCGGTGCGGTGACCGCAGGCGACATCGTGCCCCCGGCCGGTGTCACCGTGCACAACCCCGACCTGCACATCGCGACCCTGAACGGCAAGGGCAAGCTGGAGATCGAGCTCGTGGTCGAGCGCGGTCGCGGCTACGTCCCCGCCGTGCAGAACAAGCAGGCCGGTGCCGAGATCGGCCGCATCCCCGTCGACTCGATCTACTCGCCCGTCATGAAGGTGACCTACAAGGTCGAGGCCACCCGTGTCGAGCAGCGGACCGACTTCGACAAGCTGATCCTCGACGTCGAGACCAAGCCCTCCATCACGCCGCGCGACGCCGTCGCGTCCGCGGGCAAGACGCTGGTGGAGCTGTTCGGCCTCGCGCGCGAGCTGAACGTCGACGCCGAGGGCATCGAGATCGGCCCCTCGCCCGCCGAGGCGGACACCATCGCGGCGTTCGCGATGCCGATCGAGGACCTGGACCTCACCGTCCGGTCCTACAACTGCCTCAAGCGCGAGGGCATCCACACCGTGGGCGAGCTGGTCTCGCGCAGCGAGGCGGACCTGCTGGACATCCGCAACTTCGGCGCGAAGTCGATCGACGAGGTCAAGATGAAGCTCGTCGGCCTCGGTCTCGCGCTGAAGGACAGCCCTCCCGGGTTCGACCCCTCGGCCGCCGCGTCGGACTACCCGACCGACGGTGGTTGGGGTGCCGCGGACACGTCCGTGGACACCCACGACGACGGCCAGGACTACGCGGAGACCGAGCAGCTCTGAGGCCGCTTAGCGGCCGGGCCGGAGCAGAGGATCAGGAAGAAATCCGAGGAGCAATTCGATGCCCACCCCGACTAAGGGACCCCGTCTCGGGGGCTCGCCGGCCCACGAGCGGCTGATGCTGGCCAACCTGGCCACGTCCCTGTTCACCCACGGTCGGATCACGACCACGGAGGCGAAGGCGAAGCGGCTTCGGCCCTACGCCGAGAAGCTGATCACCAAGGCGAAGGTCGGCGACCTGCACAACCGTCGCGAGATCCTCAAGGTCATCCGCGACAAGGACGTCGTGCACAAGCTGTTCGCCGAGATCGGCCCGCAGTTCGCCGAGCGCAGCGGCGGCTACACCCGCATCACCAAGACGCTGCCGCGCAAGGGCGACAACGCCCCCATGGCCGTGATCGAGCTGGTCGCGGAGCAGACCGTCACCTCCGAGGCCGAGCGCGCCCGCAAGACGCGCTTCGCCAAGGACGAGGCCCCCAAGGAGGCCCCGGCCGCCGAGGAGACCAAGGCCGACGAGGTGGAGGACCAGGACGCCGAGGCGCCCGAGTCCGCCACGAAGGACGCCGCCGAGGAGCCCGCCGAGGGCGCCGACGACGCGTCCGCCAAGGCCGAGAAGAAGGACGAGTCCTGACGGACTCCCACTTCGCCGACGAGCCCGTCGCCCCCACGCGGGGTGACGGGCTCGTTCGCGTGCGCCTGGACCTGGCCTACGACGGGACGGAGTTCTCGGGGTGGGCGCGCCAGCCGGGGCGGCGCACGGTGTGCGGCGTGCTGGAGGACACCATGTCCACGGTGCTGCGGTTCGACGTGGACCTGACCGTGGCGGGGCGCACGGACGCGGGGGTGCACGCGTCGGGCCAGGTCGCGCACGTGGACCTGCCGCCCGAGGTGGACGTCGCCGGGCTGCCCAGGAGGCTGGCGCGGGCCCTGCCGGCGGACGTGCGGGTGTTCTCGGCGCGGGTGGTGCCGGCGGAGTTCGACGCGCGGTTCGCGGCGCTGCGGCGGCACTACGAGTACCGGGTCACCGACGCCCCCCACGGCGCCCACCCGCTGCGGCGGCTGGACACCCTGGCGTGGCCGCGGCCCCTGGACGTCGACGCGCTGAACGAGGCGTCCCGGTTGCTGCTGGGCGAGCACGACTTCTGCGCTTTCTGCCGTCGCCGGGAGGGTGCGACGACGATCCGCGAGCTGCAGCGGCTGGAGTGGGTGCGGGAGGGGGAGCTGCTGACCGCGTTCGTGTCGGCCGACGCGTTCTGCCACTCCATGGTGCGCAGCCTGGTGGGGGCGCTGCTGGCGGTGGGGGAGGGGCGGAAGCCCGCGGGGTGGCCCGCGTCGCTGCTGTCGCTGAGCGGGCGGTCGAGCGAGGTGGCGGTGGCGCCGGCGCACGGGTTGTCGCTGGTGCGGGTGGACTACCCGGCCGACGGGGAGCTGGCGGCGCGGGCGGCGGTCACGCGGAACGTGCGCCGGGCGCCGGCCTGAGGGCTACCAGCTGACGAGGCGGTTCAGGTCCAGGGTGATCGGGAGCGGCGCGGCCTCGATGGTCACTGGCTCGCCCACGTGGATGACGTCCTGGACCTGGTACTGCTCCTCGACCAGCCGATGCGTGGTCAGCTCCAGCCCGTCCTCCAGTTCGAGCGTCCACAGGAAAGGCACACCGGCCATCGCGTAGGCGGCCAGCTTGGTCTCCTGCTCGGCCCGCGTGTTGCCGGGCGACCACACCTCGACCACCAGGAGCAGCGACTCCGGGGGGAGGACCACCTCCGGCTCGGGGTCGCGGTCGAAGACCGCCACGTCCGGGATGAGGCCGGTGCGGAGCACCGAGGAGATCTTGACGCCCGGCTCCATCAGGACGTGCAGGTCCCGGCGGTCGTTGGCCCAGACGGCGTCTTCGATGAACCTGAGGAGCCTGCCCGACACCCGCTGGTGCCTGCAAGCTGGTTGGGGAGACACGTGTAGGTACCCGTAGATCAGCTCGGTGCGAGACCCGTCCTCCGAAGGGGGCAGGTCAAGCCATTCCTCGACGGTGTGGGGGCCGATCGGGTGCTGCAGAGCTGCGGGCATCTCCACCTCCAGGATCGACATGAGTATGAGCCTGTCGTTGTCCCACTGGCCCGACAACTCGCCTGACCAGGTGAAACGCGCGGCGGCCCCCTCACCGGCGGAAGGTGGTGAGGGGGCCGCGCGCGGTGTGCGCCCGGTTGTCCGGGGCGCACGGGTCGGGCGTCAGAGGTCGGGCGTCAGAGGTCGAGCGTCCACGAGTCGATGTGGCCGGTGTCCTGCCGGTACGCGTCGCGCACCCGCAGCTGCCACGTGCCGTTCGCGTCCTCGGCCGACAGGTTCACCGTGTAGGTCGCGTCGAGGTTGTCCGCGCTGTCCGAACCCGACTCCACCTTCAGCCGCTTCACCGCGCCGCTCGACGTGATCAGGTCGACCGCCAGGTCGCCGCGGTAGGTGTGCTTGACGTGCACCTCGACCCGCGCCGCCGCGCCGGCCTTGCCCGCGCAGCCCGACACGGTGATCGAGCTGGTCGCCGTGCCCTGGTCCGGCACCGCCACGTCCGTGTCGTTGGTCTGGGCGTCGCAGCCGGTGGGCGGCTGGGTGACGTCGCCGACCACGCGCAGCAGCTTGTTCGGCGAACCGGTGCCCGGGTTGCCCACCACGCCGTCCGTGGCGCCGTTCACCAGGGCGTCCCGCACCTGCTGCGGGGTGGCGGTGGGGTTGGAGGCCAGGTAGACCGCCGCCGCGCCGGCCACGTGCGGCGACGCCATGGACGTGCCGCTGATGGTGTTGGTGGCGGTGTCGCCGGTGTGCCAGGCCGAGGTGATCGACGAGCCCGGCGCGAAGATGTCCACGCAGGTGCCGATGTTGGAGAACGACGACCGGGCGTCGGTGTTGGTGGTGGAGCCGACCGTGATGGCCTCCTCCGTGCGCGCGGGCGAGTAGTTGCACGCGTTCGCGCCGTTGCTGTTGCCCGCGGCGATGGCGTAGGTGACGCCGGAGGCGATGGAGTTGCGCACGGCCTGGTCGACCGTGGCGTCCGCGCCGCCGCCCAGCGACATGTTCGCCACGGCCGGCTTGACCGCGTTGGCGGTCACCCAGTCGATACCGGCGATGACGCCCGCGTAGGTGCCGGAGCCCGCGCAGTTCAGCACCCGCACGCCGACCAGGTCGACCTGCTTCGCCACGCCGTGCGCGGTGCCGCCGACGGTGCCCGCCACGTGCGTGCCGTGGCCGTTGCAGTCGGAGGCGTCGTCGTCGTTGTCGACGGTGTCGCGGCCGGAGGACGCGCGCCCGCCGAAGTCGCCGTGCGAGTTCCGGATGCCGGTGTCGATGATGTACGCGGTGACGCCCGCGCCCTCGTTCGGGTAGGTGTAGGAGTTGTCCAGCGGCAGCGCGGCCTGGTCGACCCGGTCCAGGCCCCACGACGGGGTCGGCGCCTGCGTCCCGGAGATCGTGACCTCGCCGTCCTGCTGCACGTACGACACCGCCGGGTCGGCGGCCAGCTCGCGGGCCTGCGCCTCGGTCATGGTGGCCGAGAAGCCGCGCAGGGCGCGCGTGTAGGTGTGCTTGACGGCGGCGCCGTACTTGCCGCTCAGCGCGCTCGCGCTGCTCGCGCTGTTCGCGCCGAGGTCCTTGAGCACGACGATGTAGCTGTCCTTCACCGCGTTCGGCGCGCCGAGCCCGCGGATGTCACCCTCCGCCGCGGCGCTGAAGGTGGTCAGCGCCGCCGTTACCGCGAACGCCGTGCCGGTGGCGAGGCCGGCCGCGCCGAGCCTCCTCGTCCAGGACGTGTGGGCATCTCCCATGGTGCGGCGTCTCCTCTTCGCAGGGGTGTGTTCGGACGGTGTCGGCCCCGATACCGTCCGAACACGGTGATTCGTTCCTAGTTCGCCCTGAGGTGCGCGCGCAAGAATTAGTCCGAAACAGAGGACGAACGGTCATTCAACACTTTTTCCGCCGCTGTCAACGAATTGCTGCGGAGAGTGCCTGGACCGATCGCAAAAAATATGCCCCCGAACCTCGCGGTCCGGGGGCGCAAAACGGGTCGGCGGTCAGTCGCCGCGGCGCACGGCGCCCAGGATCTGCTGCTCACCGGGCGTGGTGACGAGCCGGAGCGGTCGCCACAGGTTCGTGCCCAGCGCGATCACCTGGTCGTCCTTCAAAGTGGTGAGCTGGTGCGCCATCTGCGGCGGCAGGCGCCAGATCTGGGACGCCAACTGCGCCTGCCCGACCGGCAGCCGCTGGAGCAGCACCAGGTCGGCGCTATTCGCGGTGGTCGCCGCCTGCGGGTGCAAATACGGCAACACGTACATGGTGGTCTGCCACGGCGAGCGCGGCGGGAACAGCTCCTGCGGCACGTGCCCGCCGTCGTGCACGACCAGCAGCGGGCTGTCCTCCGACGGCCGCGGCAGCTCGACCGGGCTCAGCCGGCGCAGCTGCACCAGCGGCGAGGGGCGGCCGTCCTGGCCCGCGCCCGCCGCGCGCACCACCGGCTGCCACGCCGCCGGGCGGCCGGTCGCGATGGTGATCCACGCGCCCGTCGCCATGGCCCGCAGCGCGATCTGCCGCGCCAGGTACAGCCCGCCGACGACCACCATGCGGGTGGGCGTCGACCGCAGCACCGAGATCGTCAGCGGCTCGCCCTGGAGGCCCGAGCCGAGCACCATGCCGCCGCGGTCGCCCGACGGGCTCACCACGTCCAACATCTGCGGCGACACCAGGAACTCCGGGGCCACGCCCGCGCCGCGCGAGTTCATCAGCCGGGGGTTGGTCATGCCACACCGCCCAGCGGCAGGGTCGCGGCCAGGCCCGAGACCTGGAGGCCGTTCAACGGGGTCAGGGTGACGTCGAGCTTGTTCGCCAGCGCCTTCAGCCGGTCGTCGGCGCGGTCCAGCTCGGACGGCGTCCGCGCGCTGACCCGCACCATGCCGCGCAGGCCGACCTGGCCCTCCTCGGTGCTCGGCGAGATGGTCAGCGACAGCGTGGACGACAGGGCCCGCACGCCGGTCAGGGCGTTGAGGTTGTTGCGCACGCCCTTCGGCGGCCAGCCGGTGATCGCGTAGCTGGAGTGGCCGACGCCACCCGCGGTCACGCCGGACCACTTCTCCCGCAGCGACACCGAGTTGTTCGACCCGGCCACCGAGGTCAGCTCGGCGGCCGAGATGCCCGCGCGGATCAGCTCGTCGGGGTCCAGGGGCCGGATGGACACACCGGTCGACTCCAGCGCGTTGCGCACCCGGGACAGCGCGCCGATCAGCGCCCGGTGCGCGCCCACGACGCCGCCGCCGCGCTCCCGGATCGCCGCCTGGCACCGCCGCGGGTCCAGCCGCACCGCGATCCACGTGGTGCGCCGCGCGGCCGCGGGCAGCGGGCCCAGCACCTCCAGGTAGGAGTTCAGCGCCGGGGAGTTCACCGGCAGCGCCGCGCTGCCGGGGTAGCAGTGCCAGATCACCGAGATCGCGTCCAGCACCACGCCGCGGTCCTCCAGCGTCGGGGCCAGCGCGCCCAGCGGCAGCGACGGCGCGCTGCCCACGGCGGTGATCAGGTTCGGGGCCGGGTCGACCAGCAGCACGGCGGTCCACGCGCCCTGGTGCCACGCCAGGCCCAGCGGGTTGCGCTCGTGGTCGATGCCCTTGGCCACCACCAGGTCCGGCACCGCGAGGCGCAGCAGCGCCACCCGCGGGTCGTCCGGGCCGATGACCGAGTTCTCCTCCTCCGACGGCGGCTTCATCTCCACCGGGCCGCCGCGCTTGGCGGTGCGGGTGTGCGAGCGGGAGCTGTAGCGCACGACGAGCGAGATCCACTGGGTCAGCCAGCGGCCCCGGGACTTCGTGAACGCGAGGACCAGCGCGATCAGCACCACGCCGCCCGCCACGTACAGGGGCACGGGCGCGACGCCGTCGCCGGTCGCGCCGACCGCGATCAGCACCAGGCCGATGGCGATGCCGACCTCCAGCACCACCAGGTTGGCGACCGGCAGCGCGCCCAGGCTCGCGCCGGCGGTGCGGCGGCGGGCGCGGAGCAGGGCGGCGCGCACGGCGTTCCCGGCGGACTGCGGGCGGGCCGCGGCGGGGTTGGGCGGCCCCGGCTGCTGCTGCGGGGCGGGACCCGGTCGAGGAGTGGTGACGGACATCCGGTCTGGTTCTCTTTCCGTCGGCGTGCGCCGGGCGGACCGGGCGGGTCTGGCCAACCCGCACACGGACCACCCGCCGTCCGGCTATCGTGCAAGACCGTACCGCGACTGGGAGAGCAGCGAGCCGAGAATGGCATCAACACCCACCACCAAGTCACAGGTCCAGGCGTACCGATTCGTGCTGCGCCGGATGCAGTCCGCCCTGGTCCGCAGGGACGCGGTGATGCTGCACGACCCGATGCGCACGCACTCGCGCGCGACCGCGGTCGGCGTCCTGCTCGGCATCGTGATCCTCATCGGTTTCCTGATCTACGGGTTCTTCTCCCCGGACCCGCAGGTGGACGACCAGACGCAGATCGCCATCTCCAAGGAGACCGGCCAGGTCTACGTGGTGCGGCAGGGCAACCCCCGGACGCTCATCCCGATGACGAACCTGGCGTCCGCGCGGTTGTTGCTGCTGGCCCAGCAGCAGCCCGACAGGAGCCAGGCCGCGGTGGGCGGTTCGGACGCGCCGGCGGGCTCCGCCCAGGCCGCGACGCAGGCCGCGGGCGGCGAGCCGAAGCTGGTCACCGAGAAGGCGCTGGCGAAGCTGCCCAAGGGCCGGCTGACCGGCATCCCGGACGGCCCGGACGTGCTGCCCGGCCCGCAGGACCGGATCGGCGCGGACTGGTCGGTGTGCGACGCGCTGACCCTCGACGAGTCGCTGAACGACCCGGCGTCGCCGGGCCGGTTCACCACCACCGTGCTGGCCGGCTACAGCGGCGGCGACCAGGTGCTGGACGGCAACCAGGCCCTGCTGGTGCGCGCGGGCACCGACGACAAGCAGGCGTACCTGATCTACAAGGCGCCGGTGAACTCCAAGGTCACCTCCACCTCCACGGTGCGGGCCAAGGTGGACCTGACCCAGCCCGAGGTGCTCACCGCGCTGAACCTGAACAACCAGCGGCCGCGGGCGATCAGCTCCGGCCTGCTCAACGCGATCCCCGAGGCCAAGCCGCTGGTGGCGCCCGAGATCGAGGGCCGCGACCAGCCCGTGGACTACGTCTCGGGCGAGCGCCTGAAGGTCGGCGAGGTCATCGAGGTGGCGCGCACCGGCGCCGAGCCGGTGTTCTACGTGGCGCTGCGCAACGGCCTGCAGGAGATCAGCCGGGCGGCGGGCGACCTGATCCGCGCGAAGTACGCGCAGGGCGCGCGTCCGCGCCAGGTGGACATCGCCCGGACCAACAACGCGCAGAAGGTCACCGAGCTGGACTTCGACGACTACCCGACCGAGGTCCCGGAAGTGCTCCAGGCCAACCAGAACAACCGGGTCATCTGCCTGGGCTGGCAGGCGATGGACGTGACCTCCGCCAACAAGTCGCAGCACACCAGGGTGACCATCTCGCCGTCGCTGCCGATCCCGTCCGGCGTGGCGCCGGTGGACATCAACCAGGTTGGCGCGACCGGTGAGGTCGTCAGCCAGTTCGTGATGGCGCCGGGCAAGGCGGCCGTGGTGCGCAGCGCCACGTCCACGCAGGACTTCGGCACCGGCCCGATCCACCTGATCACCGGCCGCGGCGTGAAGTACGGCGTCCCCGACACCACCACGGCGGGCGCCCTCGGCCTCGGCGTGGACGGGTTCGTGCCCGGCCCCGAGTCGATCCTGCGGCTGCTGCCCAACGGGCCCCAGCTCAACCGCACCGACGCCTCCCGCAGCTGGGACTCCATCCCGGTGCCCAAGGAGAACGGGCTGCTGCCCGAGCAGCAGCAGGCGAAGCAGGGCGGCTGAGCCGGACGGCGGAACCGGATCGCGCCGGCCCCCGTCACAGGTGCGGAGGTGTCGGGGTGAACGAGGTCCCACTCAGGTCCGCGGCGACGACGGGTGTGTCGGTCGACCCGCGCTGGATCGAGCTGTACGCCGAGCGCGTCGAGGACGCCGCGGAGGAGCTGTCCCGGGCACGGGACGAGCTGCGCCGGGCGCCCGTGCCGCCGAGCGGTTTCGGCGAGCTGGGGCGCGCGCTGCGCAGCGGTCCGGCCTACCAGCGGGCCGCCGGCGTGCTCCGGCAGCAGCTCGACCGGGCGTGCGAGGTGCTGTCGGCGGCGGCCGACGGGCTGCACCGCGTGTCCGAGCACTACGGCAGCCAGGACGACGAGGCGGTCGCGCTGGTCCGCGCCGCCGGCAGGCGTTTGGGCGGTGCGGGCTGATGCGGGCCGGGGACGGCGCGCAGCTCGCCGCCGAAGTCGGGCCGGAGCTGGACTACCTGTCCGGCATCAGCCGCCGGCTCGGCGTGCGCGACCTGGTCGCCGAGTACTTCGCGCCGGTGCTGGGCGAGTGGGGCGAGCTGCAGGACGAGGCCGAGCGGTGGCGCGCGGCCGGGGTCGTGGTCGAGCGCGTGACGCGCGACCTGACCGGGCCCCTGGGCAAGCTCGACTCGGCCTGGCAGGGCAGGGACGCCGACTCGTTCGTCGACCACATGCGGCAGGTCGGCCTGGCCGGGCAGGACATGTCCGACGCCATGCACGCCATGGGCGAGGCGCTGGACCAGACCGCCGAGGGCGTCCGGGGCATCGTGCGGGACATGGCGCGGGTGTACGCCGACGCGGCCGACGCGGTGTCGGGCGCGGCGGCCCTGCCGCTGGACGGCGACCGGCGCGTGGTGGAGGCGCTGGACGAGCTGCACGACCCGGCGCGCGAGCTGCACGAAGCGGTGCGCGACGTGTTGGAGGCGTTCGTCCGGCTCTGCGAGGGCGTGTCCGGCCCGGAGGGGTTCGGCTCCGTCGAGCTGGAGCACCGCTACCCCGAGCGGGACTGGACGTTCAGCGCGCCCGGGACGCCCGCGCCCGACCGGCTCGCGACGGGGGAGCCCGGCGCGGAGGAGCCCGGAACCGACAAGCCCGGAACCGACAAGCCCGGAGCAGACCAGCCCACCGACCCGAAGCCCGCCGCGGCCGGTGGCGGTGGCGGTGGTGGCGGCGGTGTCCCGGGTGGTGGAGGCGTGCCCGCGGGCGGTGGCCTCGGTGGCGGTGGCGGTCTCGCCGGTGGCGCGCCCGAGCAGGTGCAGCAGGGCGGTTCGACGACCGTCGCCGGGCCGTCCGCCGAGCCCGCGCCCCGACCGGCGGCGGCGGTCGCGGCGGGCGGTGCGGCGGGCGGCGCGGCACCGGCCGGCGCGGGCGTGATGGGCGGCATGATGGCGCCGCCGATGGCCGGCGCGGGCGGTCAGCAGGGCGGCGACCAGGAGCACAAGTCGAAGGTCCGGATCACGGGCACCACCGAGGAGCTGTTCGGCAAGCCCAAGAAG
>NZ_JBHWIE010000015.1:0-70168 GCF_042732085.1 Actinosynnema sp. NPDC059797 | reverse complement strand
GCACGTGCCCGGTGACCGGCGCGGTCGCGGGGGGGGCGGCCGGGGCCCCCGGGCGGGCGGGGAGCCGCCCCACGGCGGGGGGCGGCGCGCCCGCCGCGGCCCCCGGGGGCGGGGGCGGGGGGGGGGTGGGGGGGGGCGGGGGGGCCCCGGCGGGGGGGGGCGGCGCCCCGGTTCCCCCGTGGGTGCGGGGCCCCCCGCGCCGGTGTCACCGACCGGCCGGCGCGCCGTCGGTGACCGTGCCGGAGACCTCGACCGCGGCGGGACCCGGGGTGAGGGTCGCGAGGCGGAAGCGGACCTGCTCGGCCGGTTCGGCCTCCGCGTCGGCCACCGTCAGCACGAACACCTCCTTGTCCACCTCACCGGGCCGGAAGTAGGCCCCCACCGTCAACCCGGTGGACGACAACGGTCGCGAGGGCAGCGGCTCCTCGCGGGAGACGCGCTGGCGGAACCACGTCTCGTCCACGTCCGTGGTGGACAGCTCCGCCCCTCCCGGCGCGATCGGCCGGCCCTGGACCGTGACGTTCGAGTCGGCCGCGTCGGACAGCGTCACCCGCCAGGTCAGGGTGCCGCCCTCGGGGACGGCGTCGGTGACCGGGGTGGCGGTGATGGACGGCATCGGGTCGTCGTTCGGCACGGTCAGCCGGTTCGAGTAGTGGCCGACGACCACGCCCCTCACCGCCTTGACCAGCACCGCGCGCTTCACGTCGAAGCTCCAGCGGGTGTTGCCGGTGACCCGCACCGGGACCTCGACCTCCCGCTGCCCCGGCGCGATCGCCGCCAGCCGCTCCTCGTACGGGCCGCCGACCTCGCCCTGCACGAACACCCGCACGGAGCCCGCGCCGTCGCCGGTGACCGAGACCGGGAACCGGACGGTCCGCGTGCCGGAGTCGCCCTCCTCGACGGTCAGCGCGCCCACGTCGACGCGCGGCAGCGCCACCGGGCGCGGGTCGGGCAGGCCGGGCGCCCAGCCGTGGGCGTCCACGAGCCACGCCTGGCCGGAGCCGCCGTGCGGGACGAGTTCCAGCTCGGCCACGCGGCGCGCGTCGATCTCGTGCGGCGGCAGCGGCACGCGGACCTCCTGCGCCCAGCGCGCGGACTGCCTCTCGGTGGCGGGCAGCCCGTCCAGCGACACCGAGCCCAGTCGGGCGCGACGCCCCGACGCGTCGGTGACGGCCACGTCGAAGCGGGTGGCCGTGGTGTTCGGCGGGACGATGAGGCGCAGCGCCAGGGCCCGCGCGCCCGCCAGGAACACCGGCGCGCCGGGGCGCACGGTCGCGGCCTGCCCGTCGGCGGTCCACCGCAGCGCCACCGCGAACCGGCCGGACTCCGGCACGATCCGGTTGAACCGCGCGAAGTGCGGCGACGGCCGGGTGTCCACCGGGTCCACGCACGCCGCGGCCGGGTCGGCCGAGACCTGCGCGCACACCCGCGCGGACCCGCCCGCCGCGGTCGCCTCGTCGGGCACCACGAACGGGGAACGGGCACCGCCCACGGCGTGGGTGAGGACGCGCGCCGGGTCGGCCGAGGGCGCGCGGACGCCCGAGCCGTCGAGCAGCGGCAGCACCCGCCGGTCGCCGGCGACGAACAGGCGCGCCGCGGCGGCGATGTAGGTCGCGCCCGCGGTCTGCTGCTGCTCCGGCGTGAGCCGGGTGGGCGTGCCCGGCGAGCACACGGCGTCGGCGGGCGGGGTGCGGAAGTCGTCCTGCGCCGGGGCCTCGGCCTGGCCGGGCGTCCACTCGGTGTTGAAGTAGTTGTGGTTCGCGCCGACGAAGTACAGCGCGCCGTGCAGCGCGGTCCCCCGGCTCACCCCACGGGTCGCGTCCACGAACAGCTGGCCCTGGAGGTCGGCCACGTCGCCGTCGCAGCCGGGCAGGATCGTCGCCGAGGGCACGTCCGGCGCCGGGTTGTGCCCGAAGATCGTCGGGCCGATGAGCAGCTGGCCCTTGACCCGCCAGCGCACGGGGCCGTCGTACCCGCTGCCGGGAGGCGGCGGGGAGAGGCTGTCGAGGACGGCCCGGTTGACGCCCTCGCCGCCGCGCGAGTGCCCGACCAGCAGCACCTCGCCCAAGTCGGCGACGGGCGCGGCGCGGACGACCTCCGGCGCGGAGCCGCGACCGGCGCCCGCCCAGTCCGCCCACCTCGCCAGGTGCGCGCGGACCAGCGCCGACCGCGCGCCCGCGCCCGCGTCGACGTCCAGCGTGTCCTGGGCGTTGACCGAGTTGGCCGAGATCGACGCGGTCACGTAGCCCTGCGAGGCGAGCAGCCGCTGCGCCTGGAGGTACCCGCGGTGGCTGGGCACCGGCTTGGCGGGCGCCGGGCAGGGCCACTCCAGCAGCCCCTGGGCCCCGTCGTAGCAGGTGATGTGCCTGCCGTGGAGGAACAGCGCCAGCGGGCGCCTGCCCGGCGCGCCGACCGGCGCGACGACCACGGCCTCCATCTCCAGCGGCACCGCGTAGCCGGGCGCGGTGACGGGGTCGAGCCGGTACTCCCCCGTGCGCGTGGCGAACGGGCCGGGCGTGCCCGGGTCGACTCCCCCGGCGGGCAGCGCCGCGGGCAGCGCCGCGGTCGCCGCGGTCGACGGCGGAGCGGGCTCCTCGACGTCCAACCGCCTGCCCGACAGGCGGACCTGGAGCCGTGCGGGGTCGTCGACCCCGGCCGCGTCCAGGGTGTGGGTGCGCAGGTCCGCGGACGGGCGCGGCACCCCCAGCAGCCGGTCGCCCTCCCAGAACTCGACCGCGGCGCCGCCCGGCGGCACCGGGGCGGGCGCGGTCCACGTCAGCCGGTCGCCGGAGATCGACCACCCCGGCGACGGCACCGACGACGCCACCGCCGACACCGGCGGCGGCAGGTCCGGCGCTCGTCCGGGCTGGGCCTGGGCCGTCGCCGTGACCGGCGCGGCGAGAGCGGCCGCCGTCAGCACGGGTAACAAGAGTTTCAGCGAGCGCATGGGCGATCCCCCTGGACTGGTCGACGGCCGACCAGTTCTAGCGGTGCCGGACGCGGCGTCACAAGCACTTCCGAAAATGTTTCGGGCCCGTGGCCGCAACACTTCCCGAAAGTCCCCCGTGCGCCCGGGTCGCCCGCCGGGGAGCGGGCGACCCGGAGCCGGGGTCAGCCCAGCGGTTCGACCCAGATGTTGCGGAACCTGACGTTCTCGCCGGGGTCGCCGTGGTCCTGGAGCCGCAGCGGGCCGGCGGTCGGGGCCTCGGGCGCGCCACCGCCGGTCGGGCCGTCGACGGCGAAGTCCCGGTGGACCGTGACGCCGTTCCACACCACGGTGACGCGGGCGTTCTCAATCTTCACGCCGGCGCTGTCGAAGCGCGCCGCGCGGAACGTGACGTCGTAGGTCTGCCAGGTCCGCGGCGCGGTGGCGGCGTTGGACGACGCCGCCCTCTTCAGGTAGATGGCGCCCGCGTCGTCGGCGGCCGGCGGCTGCTTGCCGTAGCTGTCCAGGATCTGGAGCTCGTAGCGGTCCTGGAAGTACACGCCGCTGTTGGCGCGCTGCTGGCCGGTGACGTTCGGCGGCAGGTCCGGCAGCCAGAACTCCAGGTGCAGCTTGAAGTCGCCGAACAGGTGCCTGCTGCGGATGTCGCCGCCCAGCGCCTCCATCGAGCCGTTGGCGACCGGCCACGAGGGAGCGCTGCCGTCGGCGTTGCGCCAGTTCTCCGTGCCGCCGCCGTCGTAGAGCACGACGCGCCGGGCCGGGGTGACGGTCAGGTAGTCGAGGTTGACGTGCCCCACGTCGCCGCCGTCCACCTTGTACGCGATGGTGTTCGCGCCCGCCCGCAGCGCCAGCGACTCGGTGTGCGTCGCCCACGTGTCCCAGTTGCCGGTGTCGGCCAGGGCGACCTGCCTGACCTTCACGTCGTTGACGTAGACGCTGATCGTCTTCGTCCCCGACGACGGGTTCGGCCCGTTGCTGTAGCGCAGGCCCACGGTGTGCGCGCCCGCCGCCGTGGCGTTCACGGCGAACCGGGTGGTCGCGCCCGGCGTGCCGTAGCCGTCGACGAAGCCCGCGCCGGAGTAGCCGGTGTGGTCGGTGTTGACGCCCGCGCCGCCGGACAGGGCCGCGCTCTCCGCCTCGAACGACTGGGTGGCCGACGGCGCGACGCCCACGAGGTTGTTGAGCGTGTACCAGGTCTCGGTGCTCCACAGCGGCACGCCGGTGTTCGAGGAGAACGGGCGCGGCGAGCGCAGGTGCACCACGCGGCCGGCCTTGAGGCCGTCGACCTTGAGCGTGACCTTGCGGCCGTCCGCGGACAGCGTCGCCGAGGCGATCGACAGGTTCTCCTGGTCCACCTTGGGCCCGCCGTACGAGGGCGCCGGCGCGTACCGCCACTGCTGGGCGCGGTAGCGGCCCGCCAGCCCGGCCGCGGTCTCCGCCGACAGCGGCTGGGTGTACTCGACCTCGAACCCGCCCGCGACGGCGCGCATCGCGAGGATGTCGAACGTCCGGCCGCCGTTGGGGGCGAGCTTCTGGAGGCCGTATAGCAGCTTGCCGTCCTGGCCCCAGTTGCCGCCGTCGCCGATGCCGCCGATGTAGAGGGCGCCGTCCGGGCCGAGCGTGATCCGGTTGACGCCCGCTTCGAGGCCCTGGGTCATCCGGAACACCGCGCCCTGGTACTCGCCGTTGACCTTCTCCAGGAACGCGCGCTGGAGGCCGCCGTAGGTGACGTCGCCGAAGACCATCTGCCCGGCGTAGACGCCCTGGGTGAGCTGGAGCGGCGTGCTGGGCGAGTTCGCGATCTCGTTCTGCGGCAACCACAGCACGGGCGCGGTGACCGGGTTCGCGTCGAACGGGCCGGCCGGGTTGGTGTAGTGGTTGAAGAACCGGCCCTCCTTGACGTGGACCATCTTCGACGCGGGCAGGTAGCCGCCCTGGTTGTCGTTGACGAACATGCCGCCCTCGGGGCCCCAGCCGATCCCGTTGGGGGTGCGCAGGCCGCCGGCGAGGTAGGTGACCCGCCCGGTGGCGCGGTCGACCTTCACCGTCGTGCCGCGGTTGGCGGCGGGCTGCGGGTTGGTGGTCGCGCCGCCCTCGTTGATGGCGACGGACAGGTTGAGGTAGAACGCGCCGTCCTTGTAGAGCAGGCCGAACGCGAACTCGTGGAAGTTGCCGCCGTACGGCCAGGTGGCGATCGCGCGGGACTGGTCGACGACGTCGTCGCCGTTGGTGTCGGCCAGCTCGGTCAGCTGGTGCTTCTGCGACACGTAGATGCGGCCGTCGAGCACCTTCACGCCCATCGGCTCGCGCAGGTTCGTCGCGATGCGCTTGGTGGTGACCCGGTCGGGCGAGGTGGCGCCGGTGACGTTGCCGAGCACCCACAGCTCGCCGGTGTCGGTGCTCTTGCCGTCCCACGTGGCGATGACCAGGCGGCCGTCCGGCAGCCAGTCCATCGCGCTGACGCGGGGCTGGAAACCGCTCGGGCGCAGGTTGGTGAGGGTGTAGTCGGGGTGGACGGCGTTGAGCGGCAGGCCGTCGCCGGGCGTGTCGGAGCCCGTCGCGCACTCCTTGCGGCCGGGCGCGGTGACCCGGACGACGCCGGCGTCCGTGCTCAGCGCCGAGGTGGGCACCAACGAGAAGTCGGCCGCGCCCGGCGGCTTCCACTGGAGGGTGAGCTGCTGCCCGCCGTCGCGTTCGAAGTGCTCGATCAGCAGGGGGTGGAGGCCGGCGGACAGGGTGACCGCGCCGTCCTTGGGGTCCGGCCCGTGCAGGCCGTCGTGGTCGACGACCACCCGGCCGTCGAGGGACAGCCGTGAGCCGTCGTCGCTGAGCAGGCGGAACGCGTAGGCGCCCGCCTGGGTGACGTTGAGGTTGCCGGTCACCTGGGCCACGAAGCGGTCGGCGAACCCGAAGTGGTCGGTCGTGGTCCAGTCGACGGTGGGCATGAGCTTGTCGACGTTGGGCGTCTGGGCGGGTTTGAGGGCGCAGAGCCGGTCCAGCGGCACCTGCACGTCGAACACCCGCAGCGTCACGCCGGGTTCCTGGGGCGGTGGGGCGTCGTACCGCGGGTCCGCGGCGGCCGGGGCTCCCGAGCCGCCGATCAGCAGGGCCGCGGCCAGGGGGAGGAGGGTCGAGGTGCGCGTCCGCCGCGCTGTCCATCTCATATCCATGCTCCTGGGGAGGGCAGGGACGACCACGCTGGTCCGACGTCGTCGTCGCACGGTTGCAGGGCCCGCACGTGGTGGCGGGTGGAGACGGTGCCGATCACGGGTGCTCAGGGTGTTGACCGAACGTGATCGACCGTAAGTGCCGTGCGACGGCAAGTCCAGAACTTTCGTCGATTTTGACCGGACTTTTGTCTGATCTGAGCATAAGTAGGGACGTTGACAGGGACGGCCGGGCGCACCGACACCGGCGATGATCTGGATCACTGACACGATCGAGGTGACGCACCTCATCGACGGGCATCGTTTGGCTGATGTTGAGCATTGGTAAATATGCAAACGCATGCGCGTTGTCGACCTGGAGGAACCATGCACGGGACCGAAACCGCACGAGCCGTCGCCAACCCCCGCCGGACCAGGCTGGGGGCGGACTGGACGGCGCGCTCCGCCGGCACGGCCGATCCCTCGGGCGTGAACCCCGAGCCCGCGCCCGAGGCGGGCGCCGGCGAGCGCTCCCTCGACTGAGCGGGCCGGGTCACCCGCCGGCGGGGCTCTTCCCGCGGGTAGGGGCTTGATCGGAGACGCACCGCTCCACGAGGTCGATGACTCGACCCCGGAGAGCAACCGCCACGCCGGCCGCTGGGACACGTCCAGGTGAATCGGCCGGCACGGCGGTTGTCGGGAACCCTCCCGGGCAGCCCTGAGCGACGTGGGGCGGGAGGTGAATCCGTTGACGTCGTCCACGATCGCACGTGGTGTCGCGTTGTTGGTGGCGCTGGTCGTCACGGCACCGTTGACCGCCGCGGTGTGCGGTATCGCACGGCTGGTGGCGCCCCGGCGGGCGCGCCCGGGTCGGTCCACGGTGCTGGTCACCACCACGCACATGACCAAGAGCCTGCTGCTCGCCCGGAAGTTCCACGAGGCGGGCCACCGCGTGGTGACCGTGTCCACCCCCCGGCACCGGTGGGGCCCGCTGCGCTTCTCCCGCGCCTCCCGCGCGTTCCACCTGGTCTCCGACCCCGGCACGGACCCCGCCGGCTACGTGCGGGACCTCGTCTCCGTGATCCGCGCCGAGGGCGTGGACCTGGTCGTGCCGGTCATCGACGAACCGGGGCTCGCCCAACCGACCTCCGACGCCGTCCCCGTGCTGGCCGAGCACTGCCGGGTGCTGGCCAACGACCCCGGGACGCACCACCTGCTCAACGACAAGGCGAGCTTCGCCGAACTGGTGCGGGCCGCGGGGCTGCCGCACCTGGAGACGCGGCGGATCACCGACGTGCGGCAGCTCTTCGACCCCGACCTCGTGGGCCGCGACCACGTGCTCAAGCCGCCCGAGTGGGCGTCCATGTCCGCCGACCACCGGCTGGTCGTGCTGTCCGGCCGGGCGGTCCCGCCGACCGGCCTGGCGATCGGACCGGACCGGCCGTGGGTGCTGCAACGGCGCGTCGCCGGCTCGGAGTACTGCGCGCACGCGACGTGCCTCGACGGCCGGGTCACCGCGTACACGTGCTCGGCGTCCTCGGCGCTCCAGCTGAACTACCACCACGTCGAGGTGCCCGAGATCTGGAGTTGGGTGCGCGTTTTCGTGACGGCGCACCGGCTCCACGGCCAGGTGTCGTTCGACTTCATCGTCGAGGACGGCGTGCCCTACGCCATCGAGTGCAACCCGCGGCCCCACTCCGCGCTGGTGGCCTTCCACGACAGCCCGGACCTGGCCGCGGCCTACCTCGACCCCTCACCCGACGACGTCGCGCGCCCGCGGCCCGGCTCGCCCCCGGTGCACTGGCTGGGCGCGGAGCTGGGCGGGCTGTGGCCTGCGCTGCGGCAGCGGCGGGCGCGGGCATGGCTGCGCGCACTCCGGCACGGCAAGGACGCCGTCTTCGACTGGCGGGACCCCTTGCCGTTCCTGGTGATGCACCACGTGCAGTTCCCCTTGATCGTGCTGCGCGCCCTGGCGGCGCGCAAGCGGTGGGACCGCGTCAACTGGGCCACCGGCAAGCTCGTGTGACACCGGAAGGGATCCCCATGACGGCCTTGCACGTCGACAAGTACGCCACCTCGTCCCACTACTCGGGGTCGGGGAGCATCCGGTGCGGCTCCGGCCGGCGGTCGCTGACCGTGGACGCGACCTTCGACCTGCGCAGCGAAGTGCGGCTGGTGGACGGCGTCTTCGACCCCGCGACACCTGACCTGGCCGAGGTGTACCGGCCCGCGGGGCGGTGCGTGGCCATCGTGGACGCCACCGTCGACCGCATCCACGGCGGCGCGCTGCGCGCCTACTTCGCCGCGCACGGCATCCCGCTGGCGGCGATGGTGTGCCGGGCGCTGGAGGAGGACAAGAACCTCGACGTGGTGTGCCGCATGGCGGCTTTCCTGGGCAGCGACGGCCACGACCTCGCGCGCGGCGAACCGGTGCTGGTCGTCGGCGGCGGCGTGCTCACCGACACGGCGGGCCTCGCGTGCGCGCTGCTCAACCGCCGCACCCCGTACATCATGATCGGGACCAGCGTCGTGTCGGCGGTCGACGCGGGGCCGTCACCGCGCACGTGCGTCAACGGCAACCTGATGAAGAACGCCCTGGGCGCCTACCACCCGCCGGTGCTCACCCTGGTGGACCGGGCCCTGTTCGCCACGCTGGCCCCCGAGCACCTCCGGCACGGCGTGGCCGAGATCGTGAAGATGGCCGCCGTCGACGACGAGGTGCTGTTCGGCCTGCTCCAGCGGCACGGCCGCGCGCTGCTGGACACCCGGTTCGCCACCGCCGGCGACGACCCCGAGTTGACCGCGGTCGCCGACGAGGTGCTGTTCCGCTCCCTCTACGCGTACATGCGGTACGAGGGCACGAACATGTTCGAGACGCGGCAGGACCGCCCGCACGCCTACGGCCACACCTGGAGCACGAAGTTCGAGCCGGTCGCCGGGCTGATGCACGGCCACGCGGTGGCGATCGAGATGGCCCTGACCGCGACGCTGGCCACCCTGGTGGGCTGGCTGGACACCGACGGTCGCGACGCGCTGCTGGGAGTGTGCCGGGACCTGGGCCTGGCCGTGCACCACCCGGTGATCGAGGACCTGGAGCTGATGAAGGCCGCGCAGGAGACCGTGCGGCGCAAGCGCGGCGGCTCCGCGCTGTGGGTGGTGGCACCGCGTGGCGGCCTGGGCAGGTGCGACTACCTGGCCGAGGTCGAGGACTCGCTGCTGGCCGAGGCGGTGGACCGGCACCGGGCGCGCTGCGGCGGGTTCTCCGACGGCGGCGGCGGGCTGGGCATGTACCTGCACGACGCGAGGTGGGCTTGATGCGGCCGGTGACCCCGCTGTCGATCCTGGCGAACGAGCTGGAGCTGCTCCACCGGGAGCGGCCGTCCGCGCGCCTGGACCGCGCGCTCGCCCTGGCCGCCGGCCTGGACGACTACCTCTCGGCGGTGACCACGCCCGAGTCCGACCGGCTCGCCGCGCTGAACCGCCGGACCACCGGGCACGTGTGGACGGGTTCGCGGGACGGCGTGGCGACCCTCGAACCGGAGATGCTGTCCGGCCACGTGGAGGGGCAGCTGCTGCGGTTCCTGGTCGCCGTGACCGGGGCCCGCCGGGTCCTGGAGATCGGCACGTTCACCGGCTACTCGGCGCTGGCCATGGCCGAGGCGCTGCCCGCCGACGGGCGCGTGGTCACCTGCGAGGCCGACCCGCGCGCCGCGGCGGTGGCCCGTGAGGCGTTCGCCGGGTGCGACCGGATCACGCTGGCGGAGGGACCGGCGCTGTCCACCCTCGACCGGCTCGCCGGTGCGGGCGAGGTGTTCGACTTCGCCTTCGTCGACGCCGACAAGACCCAGTACTGGGACTACCTCGACGTGGCCCACCGATGCGGGCTGCTCGCCCCCGGCGGTGTGGTCGTGGTCGACAACACCCTGTTCCAGGGCGAGGTCTACCTCGACGCGGGGCAGCGGTCGCCGCAGGGCGCCGCCATCGCGGAGTTCAACGCGCGGGTGGCCGCGCACCCGGCGTTCGAGCAGGTGCTGCTGCCGCTGCGGGACGGGGTGACGCTGATCCGCGTCCTGCGGTGAGCGGCGGCTCGCGGAGGTCCCCACCGGCAACCCGGTTCCCGGCGATCGGGCATCCGGTGACCGGATGCCCGGCGATCGGCCCGAACCCCGAACCGACGTGCCCCGGAGCCCGCCCGGCCCGTGTGACGATGGCCCGGTGCGCGTGGTCGTCGCGGTGCTGGTGCTGCTCGGGCTCGGCGGGGTCGTCGCCTGGCAGGTCGGCGACGCGCTGGGGCTGGAGGTCCGACCGGCGGACGTCCCGGTCGAGCGGCCCGTCGCCGCGCCACCACAGGCACTCGCACCGCCACCGGGGATCGACTCGATCGGCGTCCCCGACGACCCCCGGTTGCGGCTCGCCGCCGGGGCCGTCGCGGACGCGTTGGTCGGGCGCGGGCTCCCCCGGCCGGTCGTGGGCGAGACCGGGCGGCTCGGGGTTCGGACCGAGGCCGGTCTGCCCGGGGAGGGCTACCGGGTCGACGCCGGGCCCGTCGTGGTCGGCAGCACCCCCGCCGGCATCGCGGCCGGGTTGTACGACATCGCCGACCGGGTCCGCACCGGGCGCGAGGTGGTCGCCGACGGGCGGGTGGTCGCGCCCCGGCTCGGGCTGCGCCTCACCGACCTCGGCGCGGTCGGCCTGCCCGACGACCCGGAGCGGTTCGCCCGGGGCGACGACTACTCGCTGAACTCCGACGTGGTGGGGTCGGCGGTCCTGCCGGATGCCCCTTACGTCGACCGGGCGGCGGTGGACGTGATCGCCCGCCAGTTCCGGGAGCTGGTGCGCCACTCGCTGGCCGACGGGTACAACGCGGTCGTCGTGCCCGGTTTCCTGGAGTACGTCACGTTCGACGGGCTCGGCGTCCACCCGGACGGCGACCCGCACGTGGCGCGGGCCGAGGCGATGGCGGACGCGTTCGGGCCGGTCTGGCGGTACGCCCACGACCTGGGCATGAAGGTCTACCTGTCCACGGACATGCTCGCCCTCTCACCGCCGCTGCGGGACTTCCTGGAGCGCGAGGCGGGCGGGCTGCGCACCGAGGACGACCGGCTGTGGCGGGTCTACCGGGCGGGCCTGTCGGAGGTGTTCGAGCGACTGCCCCACGTGGACGGGATGATGATCCGGATCGGCGAGGGCGGGTCGGCCTACCGGTTCGCCGGCTGGGACTACTACTCGGAGATCGCGGTGACCACGCCCGAGGCGGTGCGGGCGATGCTGCGGGCCTTCCTCGCCACGGCGGCCGAGCACGACCGGGAGATCGTCTTCCGGACGTGGAGCGTCGGCATCGGCGCGGTCGGCGACCTGCACACCAGCCGCGACGCCTACGAACAGGTGCTGGGCGGGCTGCGCGACGACCGGCTGGTGGTGTCCACCAAGTACTCCCTCGGCGACTTCTACAGCCACCTCCCGCTCAACGGCACGCTGCTGGTCGGGCACCACCGCCGGATCGTGGAGTTCCAGTCGCGCCGGGAGTTCGAGGGCCTCGGCGCGCTGCCGGACGACCTCGGCGAGCTGCACCGGCACGCGCTGCGCGCCTTCCTCGCCAACCCCCGCGTGGAGGGCGTGTGGACGTGGCGGCAGGGCGGCGGCCCGCTGTTGGCCGGCCCCCGCGCGCTCGACCTCAGGACCGGCTTCTGGCAGCTCTACGACCTCAACTCCTACGTCACCGGCAGGCTGGCGCGGGACCCCGACCAGGACGCGGCGCGGGCCACCGCCGACTGGGTGCGGCGCACGTTCTCCCACGACCCGGACGTGGTGCGCGCGGTGTGCGAGGCGCTGGCCCTGTCCCGGGAGGCGATCACCACGGGCCTGTACGTCGGCCCGTACGCGCAACACCGGGTGCGGGCGCTCGGCCTGGACCCGCCGCCCATGATGTGGATCTTCGAGTGGGACATCCCGACCGGTGACAGCGCCACGCTCGGCACGGTCTACGCGGTCGGCCGGGACCGGGTGGACGAGGCGGTCGCCGAGGGCGCGGCGGCGGTCGGCACGGCCCGCCGGATGCGCGAGCTGGTCGGGGCCGCGGACCCGGCCGGGTGGCGCGACCCCGTGCTGCGCGAGCGGTTCGTCGCCGCCCTGGACTACCAGGTCGACCTGTTCGGGGTGCTGGCCGCCTACCGGACCGCCGCGCTGCGCCACGCGCAGTGGCTGGACACCGGCGACGCGGGCGCGGAGGACGCGGCGCGGGACGCCAGGGCGGAGTACGCGGTGCGGCGCGACGGTCACCTGCGCGCCTACGGCGACGACCTGGAGCTGCCGGCCTACAACCTCGTCGCGGCCGACCTCGGGCTGGCCAGGGCCGCCCGCGACGAGCCGATGGCGTGGGCGGCGCGCGGCGTGCTGCTGGGCCTGGTCCTCGCGTTCGCCCTGGGGTGGCGCAGACCGTGGGCGCGGGCGCTGACCCGGCCGTGGCGGCGGGTCGGGGTGTCCGGTGTCGACCGGGTGCTGGTGTGGGCCGTGCCGGCGGTCGCGGTCGTGCTCGGCCGGGCGGTGCTCACGTGGTTCGCCGCGCCCGCCCACCTGGCCCCGGTGCTGGGCGCGTGGCTGCTGTTCGCGGTGGTGCTGCGGCTGACGGCGGGCCGGGAGGTCCGGTCGCGGCTCGCGGCGGCGGTCGGCGCGGTGGCGCTGCTGCGCTCGGTGCTGCTGCTGGGGGTGCTGGCGGTGCGCGGGCCGGGGCAGTACTGGTTCGCGTTCTGGACCGACCCGGTCGCGCGGGCGGCGTACGTGACCGTGGCGTTCGCGGCGTTCCTGGGGGTCTTCGTCGCGGCGTACGCGGTGCTGCGGGACGGCGCGGGGCGGCTCGGCGCGGTCGGGCGGGTGCTGGTCGCGGCCGGGACGCCGCTCGCGGTGCTGGGCGCGCTGGTGGCGGCGGTGGGCCTGGAGCGCGCCCTGACGACGTGGAACGACCAGCTCGCGCTGCTGCCGTGGGGTTTGTCGCGCATCCTCGGCATCACCGTGCACCTGGGCATCCCGACCTCGCTGCCGACGGTCGCGCTGGTCGTCGGCGGCGCGGCGGTGGTGCTCGGCGCGGCGGTGGCGATGGGCGCGGCGGTGGGCTCGGCCCGCACCACCCGACGCGTCTGAGGACGCGCGTCAGCTGTCCAGCGCGGCGCGCACCTTCTCGATCACGGCGGTCTCCACCTCGGCCACCTGGCCGTCGGCCTTGGCCACCTCGTGGCAGATCGCCTCGACCGCGTCCGGGAAGGAGGCGGCCTCGGCGGGCGCCTTCGTGCGGAGGATCTTCATCGACAGCCGGAGGGCGTCCAGGACCTGGCCCTCCAGCTCGTCCTCCGGGACCGCCGAGAGGTCGAACCGGGACGCGTGCAGGACGACGCGCAGCTCCGGCGAGAGGTTCGTCAGGGCGCGCAGGCCCGCGTAGCGCTCCTGGATCACGGGACCGGGGTCGGCGTGGGACACCAGCACCATCACGCCGAACACAGCCGTGCGCAGCGTCCGGCTCTCCGCGTCCGTGTAGAAGATCATGCGCTCAGCCTAGTGCCCGCCCGCGCCGCCGAGCGCGTCGTACCCGACGAAGCCGAACAGGCGCACGCCCGGCGCCAGGGGCCGCGGTTCGCCGCGGAAGACGTGCGCCCCGACGCCGAAGCCCGCGCCCGGTTCGGACAGCCACCGGCGCTCGAAACCGCGTTCCTCGAACCACCCGCAGATCGACGGCACCAGGTCCGGCGCGCCGCGGTGCCGGGTCCAGACGACGGTGCCGCCGGTCGCGCACAGCCCCGCGCAGGCGTCGACGGTCCGCTCGACGTCCTCGTCCGTGATGTTGCCGAACACCCCGCAGACCAGCACGAGGTCCGCCGGGACCAGGTCGAGGTAGCGGTCGGTGAGCGAGGCGTCGGCACGTACCACCTCCACCCGGTCCAGGCCGGCCGCCCGCGCCGCCGCCTCGGCGATGGCCGCGTTCCGCTCGTCCAGCTCCACCAGGCGCGCCCGGACGTCGTCCCGCCGGGGGTGGTCGGCGAGCACGCCCAGCAGGTCGCGCCCCTGGCCGGCGCACAGGCTGATCGCCCGCAGCGGTCCGGGCGGGCTGCCGTCCAGGGCCTCGCGGACCCGCGCCCGCACGGCCCTCAGCCGCAGCTCCAGCGGCGAGCCGGGGCGGTCGTAGTCGTCGTGCCACCCGTGCCAGTCCACGGCAGGTGACCCTACGGCGGCCTCGGACGCCGCGGCCACCGCTTTCTCACCGCCCGCCGTGGGGCACGTGCCGGTCGTACACGACGCTCCACGGGCGGGCCGCGGCCGGCGTCGGGACCGCCGGTTCCGGCGCCGGCTCCAGCGTCGCCGCGGCGACGGCCGCGAAGCGCTCCACGGCGGGGTGCGGCGACTGCGCCGGCCAGGCGGCGGAGGTGGTCAGGTGCAGCGGGTCGCCGGCGAGGGGCCGCCAGACCACGCGCACCTCGCGCCGCGCCGTGCTCTCCGGCTCGAACGCGACGCCGTGCCCGGCCAGCACCAGGCCCAGCAGGAACTCGGTGTTGCGGGCGTGGCGGATCCGCGCGGGCGTGAAGCCGTGCCGCCGGCAGACGTCCAGGACGTGGTCGTGCCGGCCCGGCGCGGTGGCGCGGGGCGGCAGGACGAGGTCGTGGCCCGCCAGGTCCGCCAGGGCCGGTTCGCCGCGCCGGGCCAGCGGCGACGTGCGCGGCAGGACCACGCCGAGCCGGGTCCGGCAGGTCGGGCCGAACCGCAGGTCGGGCGCGTCGACCGGGTGGTGGAGCAGGCCGACGTCGAGCCGGGCGTCGGCGAGCAGGCGCAGCTGCTCCCCCGTGGTCAGCTCCTGGAGGTCGACGTCGAGGCCGGGCAGCTCGTCGGCCAGGCGCCGCAGGAGGGCCTGGAGCACGACGGCCGGCGTCTCCGGCGGCACACCGGCCCGCAGGGCGCCCAGCGTGCCGTCGCGGACCATGCGCATGAGCGCCCGCACCCGCTGCTCGCCGGCGAGCAGGCCGCGCGCCTCGTCGAGCAGCAGCCGGCCGGCGTGGGTCAGCTCGACCCGGCGCCGGGAGCGGTCGAACAGCTCGACGCCCAGTTCCCGCTCCAGCCGCTGGATCGACTGGCTCAGCGGGGGCTGCGCGATGCCGAGCGCCTCGGCGGCGCGGCCGAAGTGCAGCTCTTCCGCGACCACCGCGAAGTACCGCAGGTGCCGGAAGAGGTCCATGCCGCGACGGTACGCGACCCGCGCCGGCTACCGTGGCGGCGTGCTCATGGCGGAGGTCTTCGACGAGGTCGGCGTGGACGCGCGGCTGCACGTGGTCGACGTGGACACCGGCCGCGAGGTCGGGCTGGGCGCGGACGAGCAGGTGGTGATCGCGTCCGTGTTCAAGGTCCTGCTGGTGCTGGAGTTCGCGCGGCAGGTGGTGGCCGGGCAGCTCGACCCCGCCGAACGGGTGCTGGTGCGCGCCGCGGACCGGCTGGGCGGCTGGGGCACGGCCGGGTGCGCGGACGACGTGGAGCTGTCGCTGCGCGACCTGGCGCACTTCGCCCTGTCGGTCAGCGACAACACGGCCGCCGACCTGCTGATGCGCCGGGTCGGCCCGGACGTGGTGCCGCTGCTGGCCGCGGAGCTGGGGCTGGGGCGCACCAGGGTGCTCGGCGGGCCGCGGCAGCTGCTGGAGTCGATGTTCGCCGACGTGGGCGCGCGGGACGCGGCCGAGTTCGCCCGGGTGTTCCCGACCCTGCCCGAGGAGCGGGTGCGGGCGCTGCGGGTCTTCGACCCCGACCACACCACCTCCAGCACCGCGCGGGAGGTCACCCGGCTGTTGAGCCTGGTCTGGCGCGACGAGGCCGGTCCGCCCGCCGCGTGCGCGATGGTGCGGGACCTGATGTCGCGGCAGGTGTTCCGGACCCGGCTGCCGTCCGGGTTCCCGCCCGACGTGCGGGTGACGGCCAAGACCGGCACCCTGCCGGGGCTGCACATCGAGGCGGGCGTGGCCGAGTACCCGGACGGCGGCCGGTACGCGATGGCGGTGTTCGCCCGCACCCGGCGGCTCGCCGCCCACCGGATCGACGTGGACCTCGCGATGGGCGCGGCGGCCCGCGCCGCGGTGGAGTCGCTGCGCGCGGGGTGAACCCCGCCTCGGCGGTGTGAACCACGACTCAGGCCCGCGCCCGGTCCGACCGCCGTGGGCAGGGCCGATACGCGGCCGGATATCGCGGCGGCGGCGCGGTGGTCTTGGACGCGCCGCGACGGGCGGTGCTTCGCTGCGCGCCATGACCGATCCCCGACTGGGCCGCCGCTGGTTCCTGGGCACCGCCGCCGGCGCGGCCGTGGCCACCGCCGCCGCGCTGCCGTCCGCCGCGTCCGCCGCACCCTCCGCACCCTCCGCACCCTCCGCGCCCGCCGCACCTCGCCGGCGCGGCCCCGGCGGGCCCGCCGCCACGTTCCGCTGGCTCGGCACCGCCGGCTGGCGCATCGACATGGGTGACGCGACCGTGCTGGTGGACCCGTACCTGAGCCGCTTCGAGACCGGCTTGTTCAAGCCGCCGTTCAGGCAGGACACGCCGCTGACCGTCGACGCCGGGCGCATCGCCGACCACCCCGGCACGCCGCGGGCGATCCTGGTCACCCACACCCACTGGGACCACTACGGCGACGTGCCGCACATCGCGGAGCGGTCCGGCGCGCGGGTGTTCGGCACGCTCACCGCCTACCACCTCGGGCTGGCCCACGGCCTGCCCACCTCCCAGCTCAGCCCCGTCAAGGGCGGCGAGGTGCTGGACCTCGGGGAGTGCGTGGTCGAGGTGGTGGCCGCGCTGCACAGCCGCAACAGCTCCTACTCGCTGGCCTTCCCCGGCGTCCGGACCGAGGTCCCGGCGAAGCCGGCGACGATCGCCGACCTGCCGGAGGGCGACACCCTCGCCTACCAGGTGACGCCGCGCGGCGGCCCGTCGGTGTTCTTCATGGGCGCCAGCGACTTCGTCGAGCGGAACCTCACCGGCCTGGCGCCCGACGTCGCCATGGTCGCGCTGCCGAGCGGCGACGCCACCCACGAGTACGTGCCGCGCCTGCTGTCCGCGCTGGACCGGCCCGCCACCGTGGTGCCGGTGCACTGGGACGCCTTCGAGACCCCGCTGACGAACCCGCCGCCGGTCGCGCCGAACGACCGGGACCGGCTGGACCGGTTCGTCGCCGAGGTCCGCCGCGTCGCGCCGCGCACCCGGGTCCTGGTGCCGGAGTACCTGACGCCTTACACGTTCGCGTAAGGCCCTGGGAGGATGGGGTCGTGCGCCGTTCCCTCCTCGCCGTCGTGGTGGCGCTCGTCGCCTGCGCCGGCGTCGGGATCGGGCTGCGCGGCGAGTACCTGGCCGCGAAGGACCGGCGCGACCTGCACGACCTGACCCGCTCCTCGCCGTGGCCGCGCGAGGAGCTGCTCGTGCCGGACGCCCTGCCCGCCGACCGGGCGACGGGGTGGCTGGACCGCACCGGGCTCGGCGCGGCGTTCGACCTCCCCGTGGGCGGCGGCCGGGTGGTGCCGGTGGTGTGGCAGCAGCACCACCCCCAACCGGACGGGCGGCTGGAGGACGGCGTCGACTGCGGGGCCGTGGTCGTCGTGACCTGCACGGAGCTGGGCGACGGCTACCTGTTCGCGGTCACCCACCAGACCCACAACAGCACGCCGTCCACGGCGCTCTACCGGTTCGCCGACGGCCGGGTGCTCAGCGTGACCGTGCAGGTGCCGGAGCACGTGGGGGCCGAGGAGCTGCGGCCGGCGCTGGCCCGCACCCACCGGCCCGCCGACGACGAGCTGCTCGACCTGCTGCGCCACTCCGGCTACCGGACGGACTGGAGCTGATCCACCGGCTCGTCGGCGAGGTACGGCGGCGCGGGCTCGTACTGCACGTAGCGGCGGACCCGGCGGGCGTGGTCGCGGCCGTGCAGGCGGCCCACCAGCCACAGGGCCATGTCGATCCCGGCGGACACGCCCTGGCTGGTGACCAGGTTGCCGTCCACGACGTAGCGGGCGTCGCGCACGACCGTGACGTCACCGAGGGCTTCGAGCCGGTCCTCGTACGAGAAGTGCGTGGCCACGCGGCGTCCGCGCGCGACGCCCGACGCGTGCAGGAGCGCGGCGCCGGTGCAGACGCTGGTCACCCAGGACGCCTCGGCGGCGGTCTTCGCGATCCAGCCGGTCACGACGGGGTTGTGGACCTGGGTCTCGCGGGCGCCGTTCCCGCCGGGCACCAGCAGGACGTCCAGCGGCGGGTGGTCGTCGAGGGTGTGGTCGGGCAGCACGCGCATCCCCTTGTTGCAGCGCACGGGATCGGTGCCCTCGGCGATCAGCACGGCGGTGTCGGCGCCGCCGCGCAGCATCGACGACGCGGTGAAGATCTCCCAGGGGCCGACGAAGTCGAGCTCCTCGACGCGGTCGAAGATCAGCAGTCCGTAAGTGGTCACGCGTACTCCCTCAGTGCTCGGAACCGTTCGCGGTAGTCGGACGGGGCGACGCCGACGTGCCGGTGGAACGCGCGGCGCAGCGTCTCGGCGGAGCCGAAGCCCAGGCGCCGGGCGATCGCCTCGACCGGGTCGTCGGCCTCGGCGAGCGCGCGGCGGGCGGCTTCGACGCGCACGCGCTCCACGTAGGCGGCGGGCGGCACGCCCAGCTCGGCGGTGAACCGGCGCTGGAGGTGCCTCGGGCTGAGCCCGGCGCGGGCGGCCAGGTCGGCGATGCCGTGCCGGGCGCCGGGTTCGGCGTTGACCGCGGCCACCGCCTCCCGGATCGGGTCGGTGGCGGGCCGCGCGCCCCACAGCGGCACGCTGAACTGCGACTGGCTGCCCGGCCGGCGCAGGAACAGCACCAGCTCCCGGGCGACCGCGTGCGCGACGTCGCGGCCGTGGTCGTCCTCCACCAGGGCCAGGGACAGGTCCATGCCCGCGGTGACGCCGGCGGACGTCCAGACCCGGCCGTCCCGGATGAAGATCGGGTCGCAGTCGACGGTCGCCTCGGGGTGCTCGCGCCGCAACTGGGCCTCGCGCGCCCAGTGCGTGGTGACCCGCCGCCCCCGCAGGAGCCCCGCGGCGGCCAGCAGGAACACCCCGCTGCACACGGAGGTGGCGCGGCGCGCCCCGGCGGCCGCGGCCGAGATCCACTCGACGAGCGCGGCGTCGTGCCGGGCCCGGTCCACGCCGCGCCCGCCCGCGACGACGAGCGTGTCCACGCCCTCCGGCGGGAGGTCGGCGATCGCGTGGTCGGCGTGCAGGGACAGGCCGCCGGAGGTCCGCACGGGGCCGGGCGCGGGTGCCACGACCTGGCAGTGGTAGCCGCCGCCGGTCAGGCCGCTAGCGTGCTCGAACACCTCGTGCGGCCCGACCAGGTCGAGCGGCTGGATGTCCTCGTAGATCACGAAAACGACGCGGCGCATGTGGTCAAGGCTGGTGGCGCGGGCTCGTGGCGTCAACGACGCGCACCCCACGGATCGCGCCATCACACGCCTGGTCACGCCCTCCGCGAGCCGCTGAGCTGCGCGGTCACCAGGAGGTGACCAGGTTTCGAAAAAGTGCGTTCTTCCACGTCAGCCCACACTCTCTTACGGTTCCCCAGTAACCACGAGAGAGCACAAGGAGACATGATGGCCATCACCCTGGTGAACCCCGACGGGCTGCCGGAGGTCGACGTCTACCGGCAGGTGTCGGTCGCGACCGGGTCGCGGCTGGTGTTCGTCGCGGGCCAGGTCGCCTGGGACGCCGACGGGGTCGCGGTCGGGGAGGGAGACCTCGCCGCCCAGGTCGAGCGGTGCTACCTCAACGTCGCCACCGCCCTGGCCGGCGTCGGGGCGACCTTCGCGGACGTGGCGAAGCTGAACGTCCACGTCGTGGACTGGACGCCCGACAAGATGCCCCTCCTCCTGGACGGGATCAGCCGGGCGGCGGCGAAGCTGGGGGTGACCCCGCTCCCGCCGGCCACGCTGCTGGGCGTGGCCGCGCTGGACGTGCCCGAGCACCTGGTGGAGGTCGAGGCCACCGCGGTCCTGGACTGAGACGTCAAGGCCCCGGCGACACCACGGCCCCGGCGCGGGAGGACCGCGCCGGGGCCGTGGGGTGCGGTTCGGTTTACCAGACCACCGGCTTGCCGCCGAAGGTGACGGCGAGGCGGCCGTCACCGGCGTAGGACCAGCCCAGCGCCCCGGTGTAGGAGGCGCAGCGGGAGCCGTTGGTCCCGGTCCAGAACTGGTTGGTGGCGTCGACGCTGCCGACGGTCTTGTCGTTCGTGCCGCTGCCGCTGCGGCAGGAGGTGTTGCCGCGGAAGACCGAGCTGCCGCCGTCGAAGTTGAAGTTGCGCTCGGCGTTGTCGATGCCGATGTTGTCCGACACGGTCATGGTGCCGAGGTTGCGGTTGTAGGTGAAGCCGTGCTTGCCGTTGTCGTAGGCGATGCTGCGGCGGATGACGTGGTTGACGCCGATGTCCTCGCCGCCGAGCTTGTAGCCGTTGCGGTCGCCGTTGCCGGCCTGGCCGCCGTTGCTGAGGGTGCCGTTCTCGTAGGCCAGGGAGTCCTCGATGGTCACCACGCCGATGGGACCGGTGTCGGTCTTGGTGTAGAGGTCCCAGCCGTCGTCGATGTTGTTGTGGGCGACGGCGTAGCGGAAGACGTTGCCGGGGCCGGAGGTGAGCTTGGCGGCGAAGCCGTCGGCGTCCTCGCCGTCGGAGTCGGCGTTGTCGTGCGACTCGGCGCTGAGGATGAGGTTGTTGGCCGGCCACTGGTCCTTGGGCGTGGTGGACAGCATCCGGGACAGCTGGAGGCCGGTGTCGCGGTTGAAGCGCGTCACGGTGCGCTCGAAGATGTTGTTGCTGCCGCCGATGAAGATGCCGTTGTCACCGGCGCGCTCGACGACGACGCCGCGCACGTGCCAGTGGTTGCCGTTCACGGCGAGGCCGCGGTTGGCCGGGTCCTCGGCCTGCGCCGAGAAGTTCAGCACCGGCGTCTCGCCCGGGTAGGCGAACAGCTCCGTGCGGTCGGAGGAGGTGCCGTTGTTGCCCTGCGGGATGGTCACGGTCTGCGAGAAGCGGTAGGTGCCGCCGCGCAGGTAGATCGTCCCGCCGGGGGCGACGCGGCCGATCGCGGAGGTGAGCGTCGTCGGGTCCGACTGCGTGCCGGACGCGCCGTCGCTGCCGTTCGGCGCGACGTAGAGGGCGGAACCCGGCGGCTGCTGCGTCGTGGTCGTGGTCGTCGTCGTGGTCGTGGTGGTCGTGGTGGTGGTCGTCGTCGTGGTGCCGGTGGACGTGGTGGTCGAGGTCGGCCCGCCGCCGGTCGGCGTCAGCGTCCACTGCTTGGTGGCGGCGTTGTCGCAGGAGTTGGTCTGCACGAGCGCGCCGGCCGCCGTCGAGTTGTCCTTGACGTTCGCGCACTTGCCGCCGTTGGCGTCGATGAGGCGGTAGTTGGCGCCGCTCGCGGTCAGGGTCCAGACCTGGCCCGCGCCGCCCGTGCACGCCTGCTGCTGGATCGCCTTGCCCGCGCTGGTCGACGCGCCCTGCACGCCGACGCACAGGCCGTTGGCGGCCGAGGTGATCCGGAACCCGCCGCTGACCGCGGTCAACGTCCACCGCTGGCCGTCCGCGCCGCCGCACGCCTGCTGCCGGAGCTGCGCGCCCGCGCTCGACCCCGGCGAGTCGAGGCACAGCCCGCTGCCCGCGTTCTTCACCGTGTAGGTCCCCGCGCCGACGGCGGCGCTCGCGGGCGGCGCGGCCGGCCAGGCGACGAGCGTGGTGGCCAGTGCCGCCGCGGCCGCCGCGGCGGTCAACCCGGCGCGTGTGCCGCGCGTCCGTGGGGCCCGGGTGCCGGCGGGCCACTTCATCGTGCTCATGCCAACTCCACTTCCGAAGGATTTGCGGCAGTACGGCCGTTCATTTCCGGCGCGTTTCCAGCCGGATGTTAAGAGGGGTCGCGACACGCGGTCAACGACGGATTCCGACAACACCCCTCGCAGTTCGATTCGAATTCATCGAACGCGCAGGTGGGAACCTGTTCCTTGTTCGCCTGGGCAGCGCACCGCGAATCACGGTTGTGAACGGGTCACGGTTGTGAACAATTCCGCGCCTCAGGAAGCCGCCCGGCGATTTGCCGCCATTTGCCGGCCGAGCACGCCGTGCCGCGGCGCGAAAAGGTGCGCCAACCCGAACACCGCGCCCTGCACCAGGACCACCGTGGCGCCCGGGGCGGTGTCCAGGTGGTAGCTCAGGTACAGCCCGAGCACGGCCGCGCCGACCGACAGCGCCGGCGCGAGCACGAGCATCCGGCCGAACCGGTCGGTGAGCAGGCGGGCGGTCGCGCCGGGGATGATCAGCATCGCCACCACCAGCACCACGCCGACCACCTGGAGCGCCACCACGCAGGTCAGCGCGAGCAGGCCGAGCAGGGCCGCGCCGAGCAGGCGCGGGTCGAGCCCGATGGCGTGGGCGTGCGCCGGGTCGAAGGCGTAGAGGGTGAAGTCGCGGCGCTTGAGCAGCAGCGCGACGAGCACGACCGCGCCGAGCACGGCGATCTGGGCGAGGTCGGCGCGGGCCACGCCGAGCAGGTTGCCGAACACGACGTGGTTCAGGTCGGTCTGGCTGGGCGTCACCGAGACGAGCACCAGCCCGAGGGCGAACAGCGTGGTGAACACGATGCCGATCGCCGCGTCCTCCTTGACCCGGCCGGAGTCGCGGACCACGCCGATGAGCGCGACCGCGAGGAACCCGAACACCACCGCGCCCAGCGCGAACGGCACGCCGAGGACGTAGGCCAGCACCACGCCCGGCAGCACGGCGTGCGACACCGCGTCACCCATCAGGGACCAGCCGATGAGCACCAGCCAGCACGACAGCACCGCGCACACGGCGGCGGCGGTCACCGTGGCTGCGAGCCCCCGGACCATGAACCCGTAGGCCAGGGGTTCCACGAACAGCTCGTAGGCGGTCACACCGGCTCCTCGCGGGCGGTCGCGTCGAGCCCGAACGCGCGCACGAGGTTGTCCGGCCGCAGCACCTCGTCGGACCGGCCGTGCACCAGGACCCGGCGCATCAGCAGCACCGCCTCGTCGGCGAGGTCGGGCAGCGCGCGCAGGTCGTGCGTCGAGACCAGCACCGCCGCGCCGTCGGCGGCCAGTTCCCGAAGCAGGCGGGTGATCGTGCCCTCCGACCGCTTGTCCACGCCCGCGAACGGCTCGTCCAGCAGCAGCACGCGGGCCTCCTGCGCGATGCCGCGGGCGACGAACGCCCGCTTGCGCTGCCCGCCCGACAGCGCGCCGATCCGCCGGTCCGCGAGGTCGGCGAGGCCGACCCGGTCCAGCGCCCGGTCCACCGCCTCGTGGTCGGCGCGGCGCGGGCGGCGGGTGAAGCCGAGCCCGCCGTGCCGCCCGGTCATGACCACGTCCCGCACCGACACCGGGAACGCCCAGTCCACCGCCTCGTCCTGCGGCACGTAGGCCAGCGCGCCGGAGCGCCGCGCCCGCAGCGGCGTGCCGCCCCGGACGCGCACCGCGCCGCGCTCCGGCCGCACCAGGCCGGTGATCGCCTTGAACAGCGTGGACTTGCCCGACCCGTTCACGCCCACCAGCCCGCACACCCGGCCGGTCGCCAGCGACAGGCTGACGCGGTCGAGGGCGAGCACGTCGCCGTAGCGGACGGTCACGTCCTCCACCTCGACCGCGTTCACCCGGCGCCCCTGGTCAACGCGGCGGCGATGGTCCGCGCGTCGTGGCGGACCAGGTCCAGGTAGGTCGGCACCGGACCGTCCGGTGTGGACAGCGAGTCGACGTAGAGCACGCCGCCGAAGGCCGCCCCGGTGGCCTCGGCGACCTGCCGCATCGGCGCGTCGGGCACGGTGGACTCGCAGAACACCGCGGGCACCTCGTTGGCGCGCACGAACTCGATCACCCCGGCGACCTGCCGCGGCGTCGCCTGCTGCTCGGCGTTGACCGCCCACAGGTAGCGCTCGGTCAGGCCGGCGTCGCGGGCCAGGTAGGAGAACGCGCCCTCGCACGTCACCAGCGCCCGCGCGCCCGCGGGCAGGACCGCGAGCGCCGCCACCAGCTCGTCGTGCACGCGCCGCAGCTCGTCCCGGTAGCGCCCGCCGTTGGCCCGGAAGTCCGCGGCGTGCTCCGGCGCCAGCCCGGAGAACGCCTCGACCAGGTTGTCCACGTAGGTCCGGACGTTGAGCGGCGACATCCACGCGTGCGGGTTCGGCTCGCCGGCGTGGGCGTCCTCGGCGATCGGGACGGGTTCCACGCCCTCGGCCGCCACCACGTGCGGCGCGTCGACCTCGGCGACGAAGCGGGCGAACCACGCCTCCAGGCCCAGCCCGTTGTCGACGACCAGGTCCGCCGCGGCGGCCGCCTTGACGTCGTCGGGGGTCGGCTCGTAGCCGTGGACCTCCGCGCCGGGCTTGGTGATCGACTCGACCCGCAGGTGCCCGCCCGCGACGACGGCGGCGATGTCGGCCAGCACGGTGAACGTGGTCAGCACCACCGGCCGGTCGTCCGACGCCGTGACGCCGGCCGCGCCGCAGCCGGCGGTCAGCAGCAGGGCGACCGCGCCGATGGCGTTGAGCGGCTTCGTCATGGGCGGACCGTAAGCCGGGGTCCGTTCGGCCGGCGCGGGCGTGCACCGAAGAGCGCAGCGCGACTACCTCGTCCGGCCCACCGCTGGCGGCGTGCCGCGAACGGTGCGCAGCCGATCGGCCGCCGGCTGGGCCGACCGGGGCGGCGGGGTGGGCCCCGTTCACCCCAGGTCGGCGATCTTGCCCTTCAGCACCGTCCGCTCCCGCTCGTTCCCGCACAGCTCCAGGGCCCGCTCCAGCTCGACCCGCGCCTCGTCGGGGCGCCGCAACCGCACCAGCAGCTCCCCCCGCACCCCCGGCAGCAGGTGCGAGCCGGCCAGCGCCCCGGCCGCCACCAGCTCGTCCACGATCGGCAGCGCCGCGGCCGGCCCGTGGGCCATGGACACCGCCACCGCCCGGTTGAGGTCGACCACCGGCGACGGCGCCAGCCTGCCCAGCGCCTCGTAGAGCAGCACGACGCGCTCCCAGTTCGTCGCCTCGACCGAGGGCGCCACCGCGTGGCACTCGGCGATGGCCGCCTGGAGGCCGTAGGCACCCAAGCCCCGCCCGGCCTTCTCCGCGTGGGCCAGCGCGGCCCGCCCCCGGCGGATCGCGGCGCGGTCCCAGCGGCGGCGGTCCTGGTGCTCCAGCAGCACGGGTTCGCCGTCCGGGCCGGTGCGGGCCGGGAAGCGGGCGGCGGTCAGCTCCAGCAGCGCCAGCAGGCCGTGGACCTCGGGCTCGTCCGGCACCAGGTGCGCCAGGACGCGGGCCAGGCGCTGCGCCTCGCCGGCGAGGTCGAACCTGATCAGGTCGTCGCCCGAGCTGGCCGAGGACCCCTCGGTGAAGATCAGGTAGATGACGCTGAGCACCGAACCGAGCCGCTCGGCGCGCTCGCCGGCGGCCGGCACGGCGAACGGCACCCGGGCCGCGCCGAGGGTCTTCTTGGCCCGGGTGATCCTGGCCTGCACGGTCGCGGTCGGGACGAGGAACGCCCTGGCGATCTCGTCGCTGGTCAGGCCGCCCACCACGCGCAGGGTCAGGGCGACCCTCGCCTCCCGCGACAGCACGGGGTGGCAGGCGGTGAACACCAGCGCGAGCACGTCGTCGTCGATCCGGTCCGGGTCCCACAGCACGTCGTCGACCTCCTCGGGCGGCGCGCCACCCGAGGAGGCGCCGCCCTCGCCCAGGTCGCGGGCGAGGACGGCGTACTTCTCGTCACGGGTGGCGCGCCTGCGGAACGCGTCGATCGCCCGCCGCCTGCCGACGGTGAGCAGCCACCCCGCCGGGTTGCGGGGCACGCCCTCGCGCGGCCACGTCACCAGCGCCTCGGCCAACGCCTCCTGGGCGAGGTCCTCGGCCAGCGCGAAATCGCCGGTGTAGCGCGCGAGCGCGCCGACGATCCGCGCCGACTCGATCCGCCAGACGGCGGCGACGGCCTTGCGACCGGTGGGGTCCGACATGCCCGCCGACCCGCTCAGAGCTGACCGGTGGCTTCCCGCCACGCCCGCTCCCTCTTGATCCACTCGTTGTCCTGCGGGAACTCGTCGATCGTGGGCACCCGGCGGACCTCGGTCTTGAAGCCCGGACCGGCGGCGGGCATCCGCTTGGCCCACTCGACGGCCTCCTCCTGCGAGGCCACGTTGAGGATGTAGAAGCCGCCGAACAGCTCCTTGGTCTCGCCGTACGGGCCGTCGGTGACCACGGGCGGCTCGGACGAGTAGTCCACGACCACGCCCTCGGCGGCGTCGGAGAGACCCTCGGCGGCGACCAGCACGCCGGCCCGGATCAGCTCGTCGTTGAACCTGCCCATGGTCTCCAGCATGGTGTCGAAGTCGACCTCCCCCATCCGCGCGTAGGCCTCGTCGGTGGCGCGCATGATGAGCATGTACTTCATGGTGTTCGTCTCCCTGGCTGTTCGGGCCGCTCCGGTGGACCCTCTCATCCCCTGGTCGAACGGGCGGGGCACTCGATCGACACGGTCGCCAAAATTTTTTCGACGGGTTCCCCGGTGCGACGCCGGCCGGGCCGGGCGGTTCGGGCGCGATCTTCGCCGCGCGCCCACGTCGCCGCGAACGAGCAGGTCAGCGCCGAAGTGCGGAAGAGCGCTCCGCCGGGTGCCGGAACGAACCTCGACCGCTACACAAAGTTTCGTTGAAGTTTCGCTCAGTGACCGATAGGCTCACAATCGATCTGGGAGCGTTCCCACATCACCCATCACCGCTCAACGGAGAGTGGAGGCTCACCCATGCGCATGCGCAGCACCTCCGGGGCCGTTACCAGACGGCGAGGCGCCATCGCGGTGGTCGTCGGCTTGCTGGCCACCATGTTCGTCTGGACCCCGACGGCTTCGGCGCACGGCACCATCGTCGGACCCGCGACCCGCGCTTACCAGTGTTGGAACAGCTGGGGCAGCCAGCACATGAACCCTGCCATGCAGCAGCAGGACCCCATGTGTTGGCAGGCCTGGCAGGCCAACACCGACACCATGTGGAACTGGATGAGCGCGCTGCGGGACGGCCTGCGCGCGAACTTCCAGGGAGCGACCCCCAACGGGCAGCTCTGCAGCAACGGGCTCGCGCGCAACAACGCCCTCAACACCCCCGGCAAGTGGCGGACCACCAGCGTCGGCAGCAACTTCCAGATGCACCTGTACGACCAGGCCAGCCACGGTGCCGACTACTTCCGCGTGTACGTCAGCAAGCAGGGGTTCGACCCGACCACGCAGTCCCTGGGCTGGGGCGACCTCGACCTCGTCACGACCACCGGCAGGTTCGCCCCGGCGAAGGACATCAAGTTCAACGTCCAGACCAACGGCTCCTACCGCGGTCACCACATCGTGTTCACGATCTGGCAGGCCTCGCACGCCGACCAGGCGTACATGTGGTGCAGTGACGTGAACTTCGGCTAGTCCTCCCGACCACCCCGGCCCCCCGGCCGGACCCGGGAACCGCCCTGCCCGGTGCCAGCGGTATTGGCACCGGGCAGGGCTTTTCCGCGCGTACTTGTCGGTGCGGCCGGCTACCGTCCGCGGCATGGCTCCCGGACCCTCCGCCACCTCGCCGCCCACGCCCGCGAACTCCGGGCCGGCGTCCACATGCCCCGCATCGGCTGCGGCCTGGCCGGTGGCCGGTGGGACCTCGTCGAACCGCTCGTCACCGGCGAACTCACCGACCACGGCATCCCCGTCACCGTCTACGACGTGCCGGGCGGTCCGGTGTGGACGGACGAGCCGGTGGCCGGACCGGGTCGTCGCGGTGGTCAGCTCACGTAGCGGCGCACGGTGTCCGGGTGGATGACGAGCCGGACCCAGTCCGCGGCCAGCATCCCGGCCAGCTCCTCGGCGCGGGCCGGGTCGTCGAGGTCCCAGTAGCGCGCGGCCAGGCGGGAGCACAGGTCGTGCGCGCCGTCGGTCTCCACGGTGGTGCGGCCGGCCGCCGAGAGCCAGCGCTCGCGCTCGCCCACCGGGGCGGCGACGACGATCGAGGCGCGGGGGTCGCGGCGCAGGCGCCGCACCTTGGCGGAGTCCGGGGCCGTGAAGACCTGGATCGTGCCCTCGTCGGTGGCCTCGAACCACACCGGGCGGGGTTGGGGCGGCAGCGGTCCCGCGGCGACGGAGAGGAAGCCGTGCAGGGGGCGGCGGAGGAACTCCAGGTCCTCGGCGGTCAGCGAACCGGTGTCGGTGCTCATGGCACCGATTGAACACCGGTCGGCCCCCGGAAGGCGTCCGGCGACCCCCCGGCGACCCCGTAGGGTGCTCACCGCACAGGACGGGTGAGGACGGAGGAGCCGGTGACGGACGAGGGGCGCCTGGTCGCCGGTCGCTACCGGGTCCGCGCGCGGCTCGGCGCGGGCGCGATGGGCGTGGTGTGGCGGGCGTTCGACGAGCGCCTGGGTCGCGAGGTCGCGCTCAAGCAACTGGTGGTGCCCGAGGGCGTCGACGCGGTCGAGGCCGCTGCCCGCGCGGCCCGGGAGGGGCGCATCGCGGCGCGGCTGCACCACCCGAACGCGATCACCGTCCACGACGTCGTCGAGGAGGGCGGCCGGCCCGTCCTGGTCATGGAGTACCTGCCGTCGCGGTCGTTGGCCGAGGTGGGCGTGCTGGGGCCCGAGGCGGCGGCGCGGGTGGGCGCCCAGGTCGCCTCCGCGCTGGCCGCCGCGCACGCGGCCGGGATCGTGCACCGCGACGTCAAGCCCGGGAACGTGCTCATCGCGGCCGACGGGACGGCCAAGATCAGCGACTTCGGGATCGCGCGGGCCGTCGGTGACGTCGCGGTGACCCGGACCGGGCTGCTCGCGGGCACGCCCGCGTTCCTGTCGCCCGAGGTCGCCCGCGGCGGGGAGCCGGGGCCCGCGTCGGACGTGTTCTCCCTGGGCGCGACGCTGTACGCGGCGGTCGAGGGCAGGCCGCCGTTCGGGGACGGGCTCAACGCCATCGCGCTGCTGCACACCGTGGCCTCGGGGCGGTTCGCGCCGCCCGCGCACGCCGGGCCGCTCACCGGGCTGCTGATGGACGTGCTGCGCACCGACCCGGACGCCCGGCCGACCATGGCGCAGGTGGCCGAGCGGCTGCGGGTCTGGCCGCCGCCCCAGACGGCACCGGCCCAGACTGCACCGGCCCAGATGCCACCGACCCGGACGGCGCTGCCCCAAGCCCTTCCGCCCCGGACACCACCGCACCAGACCCCACCGCACCAGACGCCACCGCACCAGGCCCCAGTGCCCCAGGCCCCGCTGCCCCAGACGCGGCTGGACCTCGCGCTCGCCCCGTCCGCCCCGCCCGCGCCACCGGGTCGGCGCGGGCGGGCGCTGCCGATCGCGCTGGTCGCGCTGACCGTCGTCGGCGCGGTGGTCGCGGTCGTGGTGGCGACCAGCGGTGACGACGGCGACCGGGTGGCCACCCCGACCAGTGGCACCCCGACCAGTGGCACCCCGACCAGTGTCACCACGACGGGCAGCACCACGGCGGGCAGCGCGCCCGCGACCACCACGACGGTTCCGGCGGCCGAGCTGGAGCAGGCCGTCGCCGACTACTACTCGCTGCTGCCCGAGCACCTCGACGAGGCGTGGGGGATGCTCGGGCCGGGGGCGCGGGCGCAGGGCAGGTCCGGGTTCGAGAAGGCGTGGCGCGACGTGGAGGACCTGACCGTCGTCGCGACGCCCGTGCTGAGCGGGCCGGGCGCCGTCACCCTCGCCATCGGCTACACCAAGGGCCACCACCGGGTCACCGAGACCCGCCGGCACCGGGTCGTCGTGCGCGACGGCACGCCGCTCATCGAGTCCGACGAGGTCCTGCGGTCCGAGCGGGAGGACCGGAAGAAGCGCGGCCGGGACGAGGACGACGAGAAGGGCGAGGACAAGGGCGACGGCTGAGGTCAGCCGGGCGGCCCCACGGTGATCTCCCCGTCCGCCGCGCGGGAGACGCACGAGATCAGCGACGCGCGCCGCTCGTCGTCGGTCAGCGCGAAGTCCCGGTGCTCGGCCTCGCCGTCCAGCAGCGCCAACCGGCAGGTGCCGCACGTGCCCGCCTCGCAGGACGAGTCGACGGCGACGCCCGACCGGCGCAGGGCGGACAGCAGCGAGCGGTCCGCGGGCACCTCGACCCGCTGCCCGGTGGGCGCCCAGACCGCGGTGAACGGCGCGGCGTACCCGTCGAGGGGCGCGGCGAACTCCTCGACGTGGACCCGGCTCGGCCGCCAGTGCGCGGTCATCGCCTGCACGGCGCGGATCAGCGGCAGCGGGCCGCAGCAGTAGACGCGGGTCTCGTCGTCGGGCACGGCCAGGTGGGGCCACAGGTCCAGTCGGCCGTGCTCGGCGCTGTGGTGGACGGTGTCGTCGCCGAACTCGTCGAGGAACGGCGTCCCGGCCGCCGTGCGGGTCAGGTACACGACCCGGACGTCCGGGTGCCCCTCGGCGCGCAGCCGCGCCACCATGGACCGGATCGGGGTGATGCCGATGCCGCCCGCGACGAACAGGTAGCGCTTGGCGGGGTGCAGGGGGAAGCGGTTGCGCGGCGCGCCGACGGTCAGCTCCGCGCCGACCCCGGCCTCGTCGTGCAGGCTCGCCGAACCGCCGCGGCCGGCGGGTTCCCGCAGCACGCAGATCACGTACTCGTCCGGGGCCTCGCCGCCCGGCTCGACCAGGCTGTAGCTGCGCTTGTGGCCGGCCGGGGTGGTGACGGTGACGTGGGCGCCCGGCTCGTAGCCGGGCAGGGGCCCGCCGTCGGGGCGGCGCAGCGCGAAGCGGCGGACCGAGGGCGTGAGGTCGGTGCGGTCGGCGACGACCAGGCGCAGGTCAGCCAACGGGACCACCTCCGGCGAACCCGCCGGCGGCACCATCGAGGTCAGCGCCGGCGAGGTCAGCCCCGTCGAGGTCAGCGCCGACGAGGTCAGCGCCGTCGAGGTCAGCGCCGACGAGGTCAGCGCCGTCGAACCCGCTGCCGATCTCCAGGACGCCGTCGGAGAGCACCTCGGCGTACACGCCCATCATCTCGTGCCCGAAGTGCTGCTTGAGCAGCCTCAGCACGGGCAGGTCGCGCCGCCCGCTGTCCGGGTCCACCTCGGTGGCCGCGCAGCGCACGGTCCGGCGCGTGCCGCGCAGGCGCACGCCGCCGAGGGTGAACTCCCGGTCGACCAGGTCCAGCTCGGACCACGCGGGCAGCCCGTCGAGCAGCACGTTGGCGCGGAACCGCCGCGGGTCGATCGCGGCCACGCCGGCGCGCTCGGCCAGGTCGCGCACCGAGGCGAGGTTGAGCAGCGAGATCCAGTTCATCGGCTCGTCGCCGCGCCGCGAGACGTCGGTGAAGCGCCTGCCCTCGTCCCGCGCGGGCACCGGCAGCACGCCGTCGGGCAGGTCGAGCACGCGCGCGAAGAACCGCAGCACCTCGTCCCGGTCCCGCTCCAGGTGCGCCGACAGCACCTCGTGCCCGGCCACCCGGACGGTGAGCACGTCGGAGGCCACGTCGAGGTGCGTCTCCAGGCCGGCCAGCCGGTGCTCGCCGACGAGCGTGTAGAACTCGCCCTTGGGCAGGCCCACGCGGCGACCGGGCTCGTACCGGCCGTCCGGTCGGGCCAGCGCGAACTCCCGGTCGTGCGGCACGCCGCCGCCCGACCGCAGCGCCGCGCTCGTCAGCGGCTGCGGGCTCAGCCCCTTGATCGGGTGGACGTAGAGCCCGACCACCCGGCCACCTCCGGTCACCGGACCTCCTCCTCCGTCGTCGAACCAGAACTCCACGGCACTGTGCCACGGGGACGGGCGCCCACCGCTCAGCGGCTCCCGCTCAGCTCGCCGCTGAGGGCGCGGTGGAGGGTCGCGCTCCGCTCGTCCAGGCCGGTGATCTCCACGGTCTTGCCCCGCCGGCGGTACCTCTCCTCGACCGCGTCCAGCGCGGCCACGGACGAGGCGTCCCAGACGCGGGCCGCGGACAGGTCCACCACCACCCGGTCCGGGTCGCCCGCGTAGTCGAACCGCGCGACCAGGTCGTCGGCGGAGGCGAAGAACAGCTCGCCGGTCACCGAGTAGACCACCGCACCGCCGTCGGGGTCGGCGACCGCCGTGACGTCGGCGACGCGCGCGACCCGCCGGGCGAACACGACCACCGCGGTGACCGCCCCGACCACCACGCCGACCGCGAGGTTGTGGGTGGCGACCACGCACACGACGGTGAGCACCATGACGGTGATCTCGCCGGCGGGCATCCGCTTGAGCGTCCTGGGCGCGACGGAGTGCCAGTCGAAGGTCGCCACGGACACCATGACCATCACCGCGACCAGGGCGGCCATCGGGATGTCGGACACCACCGGGCCGAACACCACGCACAGCACCATCAGGAACGCGCCCGCCAGGAACGTCGACAGCCTGGTGCGCGCGCCCGACACCTTCACGTTGATCATGGTCTGGCCGATCATGGCGCAACCGCCCATGCCGCCGAAGAAGCCGGTGACCACGTTGGCCACGCCCTGGCCGATCGACTCGCGCGTCTTGCTCGACGGGGTGTCGGTGATCTCGTCGACCAGCTTGGCGGTCATCAGCGACTCGATCAGCCCGACCAGGGCCACGGCCAGGGCGTAGGGCGCGATGGTCGCGAACGTGGCCGCGGTCAGCGGCACGTCCGGCAGGCCGGGCACGGGCAGCGACGAGGGCAGCTCGCCCCGGTCGCCCACGGTCGGCACCGCGATGCCAGCGCCGACCGTGATGGCCGTCAGCGCGACGATGGACACCAGCGGCGCGGGGACGGCGGTGGTCAGCCGCGGGAGCAGCACCAGCAGCGCCAGGCCGCCCAGCAGCAGCGGGTAGACCGCCCACGGCACGCCGCGCAACTCGGGCAGCTGCGCCAGGAAGATCAGGATCGCCAGCGAGTTGACGAACCCGACCATCACCGAGCGCGGGATGAACCGCATCAGCTTCGCCACGCCCAGCGCGCCGAGCGCGATCTGGAACACCCCGGCCAGCACGACGGTCGCCAGCAGGTGGTCCATGCCGTGGTCGCGGTAGACCGGTGCGATGACCAGCGCGACCGCCCCGGTGGCGGCGGAGATCATCGCCGGGCGCCCGCCCACGACCGAGATCACCACCGCCATGGTGAAGGAGGCGAACAGCCCGACCGCCGGGTCGACGCCCGCGATGATCGAGAACGAGATGGCCTCGGGGATCAGGGCGAGGGCGACCACCAGGCCGGCCAGCACCTCGGTGCGCAGGGTCTTCGGGGACATGCGGGGACCGCGCCGCGGCGCGGTCGGTGACGCGTGGGGCAAGGGGTGACCTGTCGTGCTCGGGCGCGCCGAGGTGATCGGCGACGTGCGGGGAGGGGTGGCTCGTCCGGGCCGGGAACGGCGGCGGGCCGGCCGGGGTCAGCCTACCGGCGGGCGGGTTCGCGTCGCGCGGGCCGGTCACGGGTACCCGGTCGGGCGGTGGTCGCCGATCGCGAGGGGGCGGAGTTGAGGTCGTGGTGGCAGCGGCAGGCCCGGTGGAAGCGCGTGGTCGTGCTGATGGTCGCGGCGTACGCGGTCGCCGTGCCGCTGAACCTGCTGATCCGCTGGGCGCTGAAGGGGTGGGAGTGGCACCCGGACCTGGTGATCAGCGCGCTGATCACGGGCGCGTCCTGGCCGATCGCCCTGCCGATCATCGTGGCGATCCAGCGGCGGGCGGCCGACCGCGAAGCGGGTTCGGGCGACCGGCGCGAGCCGGGCGCGACCGATCGGGACGACGCCCGCCGGTAGGCTGACCGGGTGAGCCTGTTCAGCGTGGCCGAGGCCCGGGAGGAGCTGGCGGGGCTCCGGCCGGTGCTGGCGGAGATCGTCGGGCTGCGCGCGGACGCCGCCGAGCTGGCCGCGTCGCTCCAGGAGGGCGGCCGGCCGACGGACCTGGGCGGGCTGCCCGAGTTCAAGGCCGCGCAGGCCCGGCTGGACGACCTGCTGGCCGCCGTGCAGGCGACGGGGGCCGAGCTGAAGGGGTTCGCCCCGCTGCTGGTGGACTTCCCGGCCGAGCTGGACGGCGTGCCCGTGCTGCTGTGCTGGCTGGAGGGCGACGACGGCCTGGACTGGTACCACCGGGCCGACCTGGGCTTCGCGGGACGCCGCCGCCTGCCCTGACCTCGGCGCCCGCGCCGGTCACCGCGCCGCCGCGCGGAGGGCCCGGACGGACCAGTCGAGCGCCGGTGCCGGGTCCTCCGGCGGCTGCCAGCCGTTGACCACCGCGAGCAGTTCCAGGTACCGCTGCCGGGAGGGGTCGCCGGCCGCTTCCAGCCGGGCGAGCAGCCGGTCGCGGGTCCCGGCGTCGTCGGGGCGGCCGGACTCGGCCGCGCAGTGGGCCGTCAGCGCCGCGACGGTCGGCGCCGCCTCGGGCGACGCCGGGGCCGTGCCCGCGGCCAGGGCCGGGCGGACGAGGTCGCGGACGGCCGCCACCACGTCGCGGCGCGGCACCCCCGCGACGCGCTCGACCACGTGCTCCTCCACCGTGCGCCGCAGGCGGGCGCGGAAGCCCGGGTCCCGGGACAGCTCGGCCAGCTCCACCCACGCCCGGACCTGCCCGGCCGTGGGGTTCCCGGGTGGTTCGGGCGTCAGGGAGCGCCTGATCCCGGCGACGCGCGGGTCGGCGTCCAGGCCGCCGAAGACGGCGTCGAGGAAGTCGCCGACCAGCCGCCGGCGGCCGTCCTCGGACAGGGTGGCGAGTTCGTGCACCAGGCTCATCTCCTCGGTAGTCGTGCCGCGCTCGGCCACCGCGGTCAGCACGGCTCGGCGCAGGCGCAGGGCGTCGATGCGCGCGGTCAGCGCCTCGGCGTGCACCGCCGCCACCTCGGCGAGCGAGCGCTCCCGGTCCACGACCTGCCGGATCGTGCCCAGGTCCAGGCCCAGGTCGCGCAGCGCGCGCACGAGGCCGAGGCGCGCCACGGCGGCGTCGTCGTAGAGGCGGTGGCCGGTCGGGCCGCGGTCGGTCGGCGCGACGACCCCCCGGTCCGAGTAGAACCGGACGGTCTTGACCGTGAGCCCGGTCAGCCGGGCCGCGTCGCCGATCGAGTGGGGCATGCCGCCGAGTCTGCCGCCTCCCCCGACGGGAGGTTCAAGCCCGGAGTCCCGCCTCCCAGCGCTCCCGGCGCTCCTCCGCGCTCTGCTCCCACCACGGCGTGCCGCGCTCGCCCAGCGCCACCTTCGCGGCGTGCACGCGCCCCCGCGCCCGCGCCTCGGCCTCCGCGTCACCCGCGCGCAGGGCGGCCCCGACGTCGCGGCGGGCCGCCATCAGGAGCCGCCGCAGCCGCGCCGCCACGTCCTCGGGGATGTCCGGGTCGGTGGCGCGCCAACGCCTGCCGTTGACCACCACGTGCCGGCCGTCCGGTGTCCGCTCCACCCCGTCAGCATCGCCCGGACCGGCCCCGCCCGCAGGCCGGGCCGCCGCCGACCACCGCTCAGCCCTTCGGCGGCGCGGTGCTCTGGCGCACGACCAGCTCGGTGGCCAGGTCGATCCGCTCGTTCGGCGGGCGCTCGCCGCGCGCCAGGGTGAAGACCATCTGCGCGGCCGTGGTGGCCATCTCCCGCAGCGGCTGGCGGACGGTGGTCAGCGGCGGGCCGATCCACTCGGTGACCTGGACGTCGTCGTAGCCGACGATCGACAGGTCCTCCGGGATGGACAGGCCCAGCTCGCGGGCCGCGCGCATCACGCCGAGCGCCTGGAAGTCCGACCCGGCGAAGATCGCCGTGGGCCGGTCGGGCCGGTCGAGCAGGGACAGGCCGTGGGAGTAGCCGCCGTTGACGTAGAAATCGCCGTAGCGCACGAAATCCGGTTCCACGGCGACGCCTTCGGACTCCAGCGCGCTGCGGAAACCGTCGATGCGGGCGCGGCTGCACAGCATGGTGGTGGGCCCGGAGATCACCGCGATGCGCTGGTGGCCCAGGGAGAGCAGGTGGCGGGTGGCGGCCAGGCCGCCCGCCCAGTTCGCCGAGCCCACGGTGGGCACGCCCGGCGGCTGCTCGCCCGCGGTGTCGACCACGACGAACGGGATGTTGCGGGTGGCCAGCTGGTGGCGCTGCCCGTCGTCCAGCTCGGCCAGCACCAGGATGACGCCGAGCGGGCGGCGGGTGAGCAGGTCGTCGAACCACTCCTGGCGCGGCCGGTGCGCGCCGCCCAGCTCGGACAGCACGACGGCCGCCCGCTCGGCGGCCGCGGCCAGCTCGACGCCCCGGATGATCTCGGTCGACCAGGCCGAGTGCATCTCGTGGAACACCAGGTCGATCAACGCGGGCCGGGACGACTGGCGGGCTCGCCGCCGCTGGTAGCGGTGGCGCTCGATGACGCTCTCGACGCGGGCCCTGGTGTCGGCGGCGACGTCCGGCCGCCCGTTGAGCACCTTGGACACCGTCGGGATGGACACGCCGGCCTCGGCGGCGATGGAGGAGATCGACGGCGTCCGGCCGTCGGTCGCACCGGCGGCGCCGGGCTCGATGGACGCGCTCATGCAGGCCCCTGTTCGCGACGTAACCCGAGCAGCAGCGGCGCCGGGGCTAAAGTTTCGATCTCAAAGCGTAAACGTTCTTACCAAGGTTGAACAGCGGCTGTTCACAAATACGAACTTGTTGACGCCCCAACGAGTAGCCCCTACGTTCTCCCCACCGGGTCGTATATGTCGGCATTCAAAGCGATACTTTCGGCCTTCACGAAGACGTGAACTGCGGAGGAACCTGGTCGATGGGGAACAGGACGACGGACGCCGCGCCTCCCGAAGCGCAGGCCTGGCGCGACACGCGCCTCCCGGCGGCAGAACGGGTCGAGGCGCTCGTCGCCGCCATGACGCTCCGCGAGAAGTTGGCCCAGCTGGTGGGCCTCTGGGTGGGCGCGGACCCCGAGGGCGGCGAGGTCGCGCCCCACCAGTCGGACATGACCGGCACTCCCCCGGTCTGGTCGGACGTCATCGCGCACGGCCTGGGTCAGCTCACCCGCCCGTTCGGCACCCGGCCGGTCGACCCGGTGGCCGGCGCCCGCTCGCTCGCGCTGTCCCAGCGGCAGGTCGTGGCCGCGAACCGCTTCGGCATCCCGGCGTTGGTGCACGAGGAGTGCCTGACCGGGTTCGCCGCCTGGCGGGCCACCGCGCACCCCGCGCCGCTGTCCTGGGGCGCGAGCTTCGACCCCGAACTGGTCGCCGGGATGTCCCGCCTGATCGGCGCGTCGATGCGGGCCGCAGGTGTGCACCAGGGCCTGGCCCCGGTCCTGGACGTCACCCGCGACTACCGGTGGGGCCGCACCGAGGAGACCATCGGCGAGGACCCCTACCTGGTCGGTACCGTCGGCACCGCCTACGTGCGCGGGCTGGAGGAGTCGGGCGTCGTCGCCACGCTCAAGCACTTCGCGGGCTACTCGGCCTCCCGCGCCGGCCGCAACCTGGCCCCGGTCGCCCTCGGCCCGCGCGAGTTCGCGGACGTGGTGCTGCCGCCGTTCGAGATGGCCGTGCGCGACGGCGGTGTCCGGTCGGTCATGCACTCCTACAGCGAGGTCGACGGCGTGCCGTCGGCGGCCGATCGCGGCCTGCTCACCGGGCTGCTGCGCGACACGTGGGGCTTCACCGGCACGCTGGTCGCCGACTACTTCGCGGTCAAGTTCCTGGAGTCCCTGCACGGCGTGGCGGCCGACGAGGAGCAGGCCGCGGCGCTGGCGCTCGCCGCGGGCGTGGACGTGGAGCTGCCGACCGTGCGCTGCTACGGGGACCCGCTGCTGGCCGCCGTGGAGCGCGGCGACGTGCCCGAGGAGCTGGTCGACCGCGCGCTGCGCCGCGTGCTGGCGCAGAAGGTGGAGCTGGGCCTGCTCGACCCCGACTGGTCGCCGCTGCCCCCGGACGTCGACGACCTGCGGCTGGACACCCCGGAGGCCCGGGACGTGGCGCTGCGGCTGGCGCGGGAATCCGTGGTGCTGCTGGACAACGACGGCGTGCTGCCCCTCGCACCGGGGCTGGAGGTCGCCGTGGTCGGCCCGCTGGCCGACGACCCGATGGCGATGCTGGGCTGCTACTCCTTCCCCGCGCACATCGGCGTGCACCACCCGGACGTGCCGCTGGGCCTGGAGATCCCGACCGTGCTCGACGCCCTGCGCGAGGCTTACGGCGAGGTCGCGCATGTGCGGGGTTGCGAAGTCCGCAGCGGCGAGGTGGACCCGGCGGCCGTCGAGGCGGCGGCGGCCGCGGACGTGTGCGTGGTCGTCGTCGGCGACCTGGCGGGCCTGTTCGGGCGCGGCACCTCCGGCGAGGGCTGCGACGCCACCGACCTGACCCTGCCCGGACCGCAGGGCGACCTGGTGCGCGCGGTGCTCGCCACGGGCACGCCCGTGGTGCTGCTGCTGATCACCGGGCGCCCCTACGCGGTCGGCGACCTCGTCGCCGGCTCGGCCGCCGCGGTCCAGTGCTTCTTCCCCGGCCAGCTCGGCGGCCGGGCCATCGCCGACGTGCTGACCGGCGCGGTGTCCCCCTCCGGGCGGCTGCCGGTGAGCATCCCGGCCGACCCCTCCGGCCAGCCGGGCACCTACCTGTCGGCAAGGCTCGGCCTGCGCAGCGACGTGTCCAACGTCGACCCGACCCCGGCGTTCCCGTTCGGCCACGGCCTGGGCTACGACGAGTTCACCTGGTCGGAGCCGCGCGTCGACCGCGCCGACTGGCCCACCGACGGCGCGGTGGAGCTGGAGCTGGAGGTGCGCAACCCCGGTGCGCGCGCGGGCGCGGACGTCGTGCAGCTGTACCTGCACGACCCGGTCGCCCAGGTCACGCGCCCGGTGGTGCGGCTCGTCGGCTACGCGCGGGTGCCGCTCGACCCCGGCGCGACGGCCGCGGTGCGCTTCCGCGTGCCCGCCGACGTCACCTCGTTCACCGGCCTCGGCGGTCGGCGCGTGGTCGAGCCCGGCGAGGTCCGGCTGCGCGTGTCCCGGTCGAGCGCCGTCGTCCACCACGAGGTCGTCCTCGACCTCGTGGGCCCGTCCCGGGAGGTCGACCACACCCGGGACTGGCTGACCACCGCGACCGTGAAGGAGGTGGAGGGCTCATGACCACCCAGGTCCGCGAACCGGCGCCCGCGGCGGGCGCCCCGGTCGCGAAGCCCCCGGAGGCCCGCGGGCCGCGCAGGCGGGAGACCTGGCGGCGGGCCGTCCGCCGCGACTGGCAGCTCTACACGCTCGTCGTCGTGCCGCTGCTGTTCTTCCTGGTGTTCCGGTACCTGCCGATGCTCGGCAACGTCATCGCGTTCCGCCGGTTCGTGCCGGGCGGCGACATCTACGGCGAGACGTGGGTGGGCCTGCGCTACGTCAAGATGTTCCTCAACGACCCGACGTTCTGGCAGGTCTTCGGGAACACGATGATCATCGGGGCGCTGACCCTGCTGTTCTGCTTCCCGCTGCCGATCGTGCTGGCGCTGCTGCTCAACGAGGTCCGCACCCGCTACTTCAAGCGGTTCGTGCAGACGGTGTCGTACCTGCCGCACTTCCTGTCGATCGTGATCGTCGCGGGCATGGTGCTCCAGCTCGTCTCCGTCGAGGGCACGGTCAACCAGGTGGTCAAGGCGTTCGGCGGCGACCCGGTGGCGTTCGCCCAGGACGCCGACTGGTTCCGCACCATCTACGTCTCCTCCGAGGTGTGGCAGACCGTCGGCTGGGGCACGATCCTCTACCTGGCCGCGCTGACCACCATCGACAACCAGCTCTACGAGGCGGCGCGCATCGACGGCGCGGGCCGCTGGAAGCAGACGTGGCACATCACGCTGCCCGGCATCCGCCCCACGATGGTCACCCTGCTGATCCTCAACATCGGCACGTTCATGGCGGTGGGCTTCGAGAAGGTCCTGCTGCTCTACAACCCGCTGACCTACCCGACCGCGGACGTCATCTCGACGTACCTGTACCGGGTCGGCCTGGTGTCGAACAACTTCAGCTACGCCGCCGCGATCGGTCTGTTCGAGGCGGTCATCGGCCTGGCGCTGATCCTGTCCGCCAACGCGATCTCGCGCCGAGCAGTGGGGACGAGCCTGTGGTGACCACCGACCCGACGCGCCTCGCCGAGCGGATGGCCAAGCCGGCCGCGGCGCGCCGCACCTCCCTCGACGACACTCGCGGCTACCGCGTCTTCCGCCGCGTCAACACCGCGGTGCTGCTGCTGGTGGTGGTGGTGACGCTGTACCCGTTCGTCAACATCGTGGCGCAGTCGTTCAGCGACGAGCGGTACATCCTGGCGGGCCAGGTCAACTTCTGGCCGCGCGGCTTCAACGTGGACACCTACGAGGTCGTCATGGGCGACCCCGCGTTCTGGAACAGCTACCTCAACACCGTGGTCTACACGGTGGTCGCGACCGCGATCTCGCTGGTGCTGACCACCACGTACGCGTACGTGCTGTCCAAGCACCACCTCAAGGGCCGGTCCCTGCTGATCGGCGTCGCCGTGTTCACCATGTTCTTCAACGGCGGCCTGATCCCGAACTACGTGCTCATCAACGAGCTGGGCATGAAGAACACGATCTGGGCGATCGTGCTGCCCAACGCGATCAGCGTGTTCAACCTGCTGGTGATGAAGGCGTTCTTCGAGAGCCTGCCCAAGGAGCTGGAGGAGGCCGCCGCCATCGACGGCCTGAACACCTACGGCATCCTGCTCAAGATCGTGCTGCCGCTGTCCAAGGCGGTGATCGCCACCATGGTGCTGTTCTACGCGGTCGCCAACTGGAACTCGTGGTTCACCGCGTTCCTGTACTTCGACCGGGCCGACCTGTTCCCGGTCACCGTGTACCTGCGCAACATGATCTCCGGCGCGTCCACGGCCACGTCGGTCAGCGGCGGGCTCGGCACGGACATGACCCAGATCAACTCCAACATCAAGGCCGTCACGATGGTGCTCACGGTGCTGCCGATCGTGACCGTCTACCCCTTCATCCAGAAGTACTTCGTGTCGGGCGTGATGCTCGGCGCGGTGAAGCAGTGACCCGGCGGAGCACCGGAGCCCACAGGCGAGTCGCACGACCCAGTTCCCCCGAGGAGAGCAGCACGATGAGAACGATGTGGAAGCGCGCGCTTCTGACGCTGGCGGCCGGCAGTCTCGTGCTGGGGTCCGCGGCGTGCAGCGACGAGGAGACCCCCGCCGCCGTCAACCTGGACGGCAAGAAGGTCGCCGCGATGGCGGACTACGAGGTGGGGCAGCAGTTCAAGGCGTCCGAGGCCGTCGAGTTCAGCCTGCTGTACAACGACCACCCGAACTACCCGATCAAGGACGACTGGCTGTTCTGGAAGGAGCTGGAGGAGCGCACGAACGTCTCGATCAAGCCGACGGTCGTCCCCAACAGCGACTACGAGCAGAAGCGCAGCCTGGTGGTGGGCGCGGGCGACGCGCCGTTCATCATCTCCAAGACCTACCCGGGTCAGGAGCAGGCGTTCGTGGCCTCGGGCGCGATCCTGCCGGTGAGCGACTACCTCGACCTGATGCCGAACTTCAAGGACAAGGTCGAGAAGTGGAAGCTCCAGCCCGAGCTGAACACGCTGCGCCAGGAGGACGGCAAGTTCTACGTGCTGCCCGGCGTGCACGAGAACGTGTGGCCTGACTACACGCTGGCCTTCCGCACCGACGAGCTGCAGCGCCTGAACCTCCAGACCCCGAAGAGCTGGGACGAGGTCTACACCGTCCTCAAGGCGATCAAGGCCGCGCACCCGGACAGCTACCCGCTGTCCGACCGGTTCGAGGGCAAGGCGATCCTCAACTACGCCGCGGGCACCTTCGGCACCAGCGGCGGCTGGGGCTGGACCAACACCCAGTGGAACGCCGACGAGGGCAAGTTCGTCTTCACCGGCGCCTCCGCCGAGCAGAAGGCGATGGTCGAGTACTTCCGCAAGCTCGTCGCCGAGGGCCTGATGGACCCGGAGAGCTTCACGCAGAAGGACGAGCCCGCCTTCCAGAAGCTGGCCAACGGCAAGTCGTACGCGATCAGCACCAACGCCCAGACGCTGGTCAACGACTACCGCCCGGCGCTGAAGAACATCCCCGGCGCCACCATCGCCAAGATCACCCTGCCCGCGGGCCCCAAGGGCGACGTGGTCGCCGGCACGCGCCTGGAGAACGGCCTGATGATCTCGGCCAAGGCGCTGGAGAGCGACAAGTTCGTGGCGATGATGCAGTTCATCGACTGGCTCTGGTACTCCGACGAGGGCCAGGAGTTCGCCAAGTGGGGCGTGCCGGGCACGACCTACGACAAGGACGCCTCCGGCAAGCGCGCGCTGAAGTCCGACATCGCGTTCGGCGGCCTGAACACCGGCGCGCCGCAGCACCTCCAGAAGAACTTCGGCTTCCAGGGCGGCGTGTTCGCCTACGGCGGCAAGACCGAGCTGCTCCGGTCGATGTTCACGCCCGAGGAGATCACCTTCCAGGAGGCGATGAAGGCCAAGAAGCCCGTCCCGCTGCCCCCGCCGCACCCGTTCACCGCGGACGAGCGCGAGCAGGCCACCCTGTGGGAGACCCCGCTCAAGGACGCCGCCACCCAGGGCACCCTCCAGTTCATCCTCGGCGACCGCGACATCTCCGAGTGGGACGCCTACGTCAAGGAGCTGGAGGCCAAGGGCATGACCCAGTACATGGAGCTGGTCAACAGCGCCTACGAGCGGTTCAAGCAGAAGAACGGCTGATCACACCAGGACAGCCGTGAAGACCCGGGTCCGGCCGCGGTTGGGCGGCCGGACCCGGCCCGCGTGTGGAGGTTTCGAGTTGAGCCACGTCGTCGTCGTACCCGCCGAGCCGCTCGGCCGCCTGTCGGAGTCCTGGCGCCACTGCGTCGGCACCGGCAGGCTCAACCTCGCGCTGCGGGCGGACTACCAGGAATCGCTGGCGCTGGTGCAGCGGGAGATCGGGTTCCGGCACATCCGGGGCCACGGCCTGCTGTCCGACGACATGGGCGTGCTGCGCGTGTCGGAGGGCGTGACCCGGTACTCGTTCACCTACCTGGACCAGGTGTTCGACCGGTTCCTGGAGCTGGGCATCCGCCCCTTCGTCGAGCTGGGGTTCATGCCCACCGCGCTCGCCTCCGGCGACGACACCGTGTTCTGGTGGAAGGGCAACATCACCCCGCCGCGCGAGCAGGCCGCGTGGGCCGCGCTCGTGCGGGCGGTGGTGGCGCACCTGATCGACCGGTACGGCCTCGACGAGGTGCGCACCTGGCCGATCGAGGTGTGGAACGAGCCGAACCTGACGGCCTTCTGGAAGGACGCCGACCAGGAGGCGTACTTCCGGCTCTACGAGACCACCGCGCGGGCGCTCAAGGACCTGGACGCGGGCCTCCAGGTCGGCGGGCCCGCGATCTCGCCCGGCTCGGACGAGTGGTGGGCGCCGTTCGCGGAGTTCGTCGCCTCCCGGGACGTGCCGGTCGACTTCGTCTCGCGGCACGCCTACACCTCGGGCCCGGCCCAGCACGTCCCGTTCGGCACCTACCAGACGCTGCTGTCGCCCCGGGCGCTGCTGGAGCAGTTCGACGCGCCGCGCAGGCACCTCGCGGGCACGGCGCTGGCCGGGCTGCCCGTGCACATCACCGAGTTCAACACCTCCTACCGGCCGGACAACCCGATCCACGACACCGCCTACAACGCCGCCTACCTGGCGCCGGTGGTGGCGGGCGGCACGGACCTGGTGGACTCCTACTCGTACTGGACGTTCTGCGACGTCTTCGAGGAGGTGGACGTGCCCACCTCGCTGTTCCACGGCGGGTTCGGCCTGCTGACCCACCGGCAGGTCCCCAAGCCGACCTACCACCTGTACGCGTTCATGGCCCGCATGGGCGCGCACGTGCTGGCGCGCGGCGAGGACCACCTGGTGTGCCTCGACGACGACGGCCGGGTGACCGTGCTGGCCTGGCAGCCGGTGGGCGGCACCGAGGGCGACGCGGCGCCCGAGCGGCACATCGTGCGGCTGTCGGTCCCCGCGCCCGGCGAGCGGGTCTTCACCCGCCGGGAGCGGGTCAACGAGCACGACGGCAACGCGTTCGCCGCCTGGCGCGAGCTGGGCAGGCCCCGGTCGCCCGGCGAGCGGGAGCTGGCGGTGCTGCGGGACTGCGCGCGGCCGGCCGTGGAGCACCGGGCGCACGCGGTCGCGGACGGGCGGGTGGCGCTGGACCTGGCGCTGGGCAGGCACGAGGTGACCTTCGTCGAGGTGCTGCCGGTGCGGCCCGAGGAGCACCCGGGCCTGGACGACCGCAGGCTGCTCGGCGGCTCGGACGACCGGCTCGTGGCGGAGTGGTCGTGACCGGGTCGCGGGAGCGGGTCGTGACCGGGCCGCGCGGGTGTTTCGCGACCGGGCCGCGGGAGCGGTCGTGACCGGGCCGCGGCAGGACCCGGCGGACGAGGTCGGCGCCGGCGTCCTGTCGCGCATCGCGTCGGTCGTCTACTGGTTCCTGGTGATCGAGGTGCTGGTGGTGCTCACCACCGCGCCCGCGCTCGTGCTCGTCGTGTTCCTCGCCGGCGGCGGCGGCAACGCGCCGCTGATCGGCCTGTGCTTCCTCCCGGTCGGCCCCTCGCTGTCGGCGGCGGTGTTCGCGTGGCGGGTGTTCCTGGCCGACCGCGACCTCTCCCCCGCGAGCCACTTCCGGCGCGGCTACCGGCTCAACTGGCTGGACGTGCTGCGCTGGTGGGCGCCCGCGGTGGCGGTGCTGACCGTGATCGGCTTCAGCGTGGCGAACCTGGGGCTGGCGGGCGTGCCCGCCGCGTACGGGGTGCTGCTCGTGCTGACCGCCGTCGGCGTGCTGGTGTGGGCCTCCAACGCCCTGGTGCTGTCCTCCGCGCTGTCGCTGCGCACGCGGGACACCGCGCGGCTGGCGTCCTACTACCTCGCGGCCCGCCCGGCGAGCGCGCTGGGCGCGCTGTCCCTGGTCGTCGCCGCCGGCGGGCTGGTCGCGCTGACCTCGGACTGGGTGCTCGTGCTGCTCGCGTCGCCCTTCACCCTGCTCCTGCTGCGCAACGCCGAACCGGTGCTGCGCGACGCCACGGAAAGGTTCACCGCGTGATCGGCTACGGCGGCGACTACAACCCCGAGCAGTGGCCCCGGGAGGTGTGGGACCGCGATTACGAGGCGTTCCGGCTCGCGCGGATCAACACGGTGACGCTCGGCGTGTTCGCGTGGGCGCACCTCCAACCGGCCGAGGACGCCTACGACTTCTCGACCCTGGACGCGATCGTCGGGCGCGCGACCGCCGAGGGCGCGCGGATCGTGCTCGCCACGCCCAGCGGCGCGATGCCGCCGTGGCTCGCGCACGCCTACCCCGACGCCTGCCGGGTCGACTTCGAGGGCCGCCGGCACGTCTACGGGCAGCGGCACAACGCGTGCCCGTCGTCACCGGACTTCCGCCGGCTGTCGGTGGCGCTGGCCGGGAAGCTCGCCGAGCGGTACGGGGCCGACCCGGCGATCGTGGCCTGGCACGTGGGCAACGAGTACGGCGGCGCGTGCTACTGCCCGCTGTGCGCCGCCGCGTTCCGGAACTGGCTGCGCGAGCGCCACGGCGACCTCGACGGCCTCAACCGGGCGTGGAACACCGCGTTCTGGTCGCACACCTTCACCGACTGGGAGCAGGTCCAGCCGCCCACCGCGCTGTCGGAGCACTGGCGCGGGCCGAACCACACCGCGTTCCAGGGCATCACGCTGGACTACCGGCGGTTCCTGTCCGACGCGCTGCTCGGCGGGTTCGTCGCGGAGAAGGCGGCGATCCGCGAGCACGTCCCGGACACGCCCGTGACCACCAACTTCATGGGGCTCTACCAGCCCGTCGACTACCACCGGTGGGCGCCGCACCTGGACTTCGCCTCCTGGGACAACTACCCGCCGGAGGACCCGTCGGCGTCGCGCACGGCCGCGCGGATGGCCTTGGCCCACGGGCTGACGCGGGGGCTGTGCGGCGGCCGGCCGTTCTGGGTCATGGAGCAGACCCCGTCGGTGACGGCTTCGCGCGACGTGAACCCGGTCAAGCGGCCCGGCGTGCTGCGGCTGTGGTCGTGGCAGTCCGTCGCGCACGGGGCCGACGCGGTGCTGTACTTCCAGCTGCGCCAGTCGCGCGGCGCGTGCGAGAAGTACCACGGCGCGGTCCTCGACCACGCCGGGCGCACGGGGACGCGGCTGTTCCGCGAGGTGGCGGCGCTGGGCGAGGAGTTCGCCCGGGTCGGGGCGCCGCTGACCGGCGCGCGGGTCCGGGCGCGGGTCGCGCTGCTGGTCGACTGGGACAGCTGGTGGGCGGTCGAGATGTCCGACGGCCCCAACCGGAACGTGCGCTACCTGGACGTGCTGACCTCCTACCACCGGGCGCTGTGGCAGGCGAACGCGCCGCTGGACGTGGTGCCGGTGACCGCGGACCTGTCCGGCTACGACGTGGTCGTGGCGCCCCTGCTGCACGTGGTGAAGGGTGATTTCGCCGAGCGCGTGTCGGCGTTCGTGGCGGCCGGCGGCACGTTCGTGACCACCGCCCTGTCGGGCCGCGTGGACGAGGACGACAACGCCTTCCCCGACGACGGCCCGTTCGCCTCGTTGCTGGGCCTGTGGGTCGAGGAGACCGACGCCCGGCAGCCGGACGTGGTGAACCCGGTGACGCTGTTCGGGACCGAGCACGAGGCCCGGCACGTGTTCGAGGTGGTCGTGGTCGAGGACGCGGAGGTGCTGGGCGCCTACGGGGCCGACTTCTACGCCGGCGCGCCGGCCGTGACCCGGGCGGCGCGCGGGCGGGGCGGCGCCTGGTACGCGGCGACCCTGCTGGACGACGCGGGCGTGGCCGCGGTGGTGCGGGCGGCGCTGGACGAGCACGGCCTGGCCGGGCCGCTGGCCGACGTGCCCGACGTGGAGGTGGCCGAACGGGTGGCCGAGGACGGCACGCGGTGGACCTACGTGCTCAACCACGGGCCGCGACGGGTCGTGCCCTGCCCGGTGACGGGACTGGACGTGCTGTCCGGCCGCGAGCTGGCGGCCGGTGACGACCTGGTGCTGGAGCCGACCGACGTGCTGGTGGTGCGGGGGTAGGGGGCGCGGAGTCCCCCCACCCCCGGGCCTCCCCTCAGAGGAGGTCCTGCTCGGCGAGCCCGCGGGAGACCCGGTCGGCGAACTCGACCGGGTCGCGCAGCTCGGCCACCTCGTCGTCGACGTCCACGACGTGGACCTCCTGCCCGGGCCCCGCGAGCAGGCCCGCCCGGAACCAGCCCTGGTCGGTGGGCTCGGTGGTCCGCACGTCCGGTGACCTGAGGTCGCCCCGCGCGGCGGCGACGAGCTTCCCCCCGCCGGTCACGACGGTCATCCTCATACCAACCCACCCCCCATGAGCTTGTGCCAGTCGCCGCTGGTCGCGCCGACGTTGGTGATCGTGACGTAGTACTGCACGTACCCGCCGGCGAACCGCGCCTTGCCCTGGTCCGACGCGTTGTGGCGGGACCCCGTGGTGCCGTAGATCTGCGCCGCGGCGAACTGCACCCCGAAGTCGGACCCTCCCCTGTCGTACCACCAGTACGCCGACTGGCCGGGAGCGAGGTACGTCCACTCCCCGATGTCGCTGAACGCCATCAGCCTGCCTCCCCTCGGTGTTCCTGCCGAAGCGATTCCGCAGGCCATTCGACCACGGCCGGCTGCTGCGCACGGCGGTCCGGAGGTCCGCCCAAAGGGCGGAACGCGCTGCCCCGGAGGGCGGCACCGGCTGCCCGCCCGGTCGGTCCCGCCCGGTCAGTGGATCGTGCGCCCGTGCGCGTCCGGCACGCCCGACTTGCGGAAGAAGTAGGTGTTCACCTGGTCCCGCCACTCGGTGGCGCACCGCAGCTGCTCCGCCAGCAGCTCCTCCACCCGCTCGAACACCGCGTCCGGCACGCGCCCCTTCAGCCCCGCCCACACCGAGACCATCCGCTCGACCTCCTCCACCCCCTGGAAATGGGTGTCGTAGATGTGCTGGACCACGGTCTTCCCCGAGTGCAGCACGTGGCCGTACGGGACGTGGTGGAAGAACAGCAGCAGTTCGTCCGGGCAGGTCTCCGGCGACTCGTAGACGTCCCGCCACGGCGCCGGGTACTGGCCGGTGAAGCCGGTGCCGGTGGCGCGCGTCCGGTCCACGCCCACGCCGTCGCGGTCGGCGAAGTGGTAGGTGCCCCACGGGGAGTACTCGTAGCCGTCCACGCCGGGGCCGTAGTGGTTGCCCGGGTTGACCATGAAGCCGACGCCCAGGGGTGCCGTGTAGCGCTCGTAGGTGCGCCACGAGTCGTCCATCAGCTCGTGCAGCGGTTCGCGCGCGGCCGGGTCCTCGAACGTCAGGCCGATCCACTCGTCCAGCACCGCCTCGGGCGCGAGCCGGTCGTCCCAGGCCAGGCGGCCGAAGCCGAACAGGTTGGCCTGCGCCAGCGGGTGGCCGGTCCAGAACCGGTCCCGCCCGACGTTGGACACGGCGACGACGCCGTCCGCGATGTCGCCGACGGTCTCGCCGTTGAGGGGGAAGCGGAGGATCTCGCTCCACTGCGGGACGAGGTGGCAGACGTGCTTCTGCTGCCCGGTGTACTCCTGGGTGACCTGGAGCTCCACCGCCAGCCGGGTGCCGGGCATCGCGGCGATCACCGGCGAGACGGGCTCGCGGGCCTGGAAGTCCACCGGCCCGTACTTGACCTGGAGCACCACGTTGGGGTCGAACGCGCCGTCGAGCGGGGCGAAGTGGTCGTGCGCGGCGCGGGCGCGGTCGGTGGAGCGGTCGCGCCAGTCCTGGCGGTGGTTGTAGACGAAGGCGCGCCAGAACACCGTGCCGCCGAACGGCGCGAGGGCACGGGCCAGCAGGTTGGCGCCGTCGGCGTGGTCGCGGCCGTAGGCGAAGGGGCCGGGCTGCCCCTCGGAGTCGGCCTTGACGACGTACCCGCCGAAGTCGGGGATCGCGGCGTAGACGGCGGCGGTGGCGCGGTCCCACCACTCGCGCACGGCGGGGTTGAGCGGGTCGGCCGTGGGCAGGCCGCCGAGGGTGATGGGCGAGGCGAAGCCGACCGACAGGTGGACGCGGATGCCGTGCGGCCGGAACGCGTCGGCGAGCCGCACCGCGTCCGGCAGCAGGTCGGTGAGCAGGCGGGCCTCGGTGCGGTGCACGTTGACGTTGTTCAGGCCGACCCGGTTGACGCCGATGGAGCCGAGCAGGCGGGCGTAGGCCTCGACCCGGCCCAGGTCCTCGCGCACGCGGCCGTCGGCGTAGAAGATCGAGTCGCCCGCGTAGCCGCGCTCGACCTGGCCCATGACCGGGTGGACGTCCATGTTGTCCCAGTGGTCGAGCATCCGGATAGGCTGCCGGGGCGCGTGGCGCTCGGGCGCGAAGTCGGCGGCGAACGCGGCCTCGCCCAGCCGCACCACGTGGTGGAACCCGTAGAGCAGGCCCGCGCCGCCGGTGGCCCGGACCGAGGTGGCGCCCTCCCGCGCCACGGTGAACGCCTCGGAGCCGTCGTCGCCCTCGCAGACCAGGTCCAGGTCGGCCGGGCCGTCGCCGACCAGCGCGCCGCCGTGCGCGGCGACCGCGGCGGCGACCTCGCCGCGCACGGTGTCGACGAGGGTCCCGGCGCCGGTCACCCGGACGCGCCGGGAGCCGACGGGGCGGAACGCGGAGACGGGCAGCCAGGCGGGGTGAGGAGGCGTCACGCCACCGAACCTAGTTGCCGGCAAGGAGGAAATCACCGCCCGGAGTCCACAGGGGACGGCGAAAGAATTTCGTCGCGAACGGGAACGGGAACGGGAAGGGGAACAGGAATGCGGACGGGAACGCGGACGGGAATGGCAACGGCCCGCGGCCCCGCCACCCACGGCCCCGTCACCCACGGCCCCGCCACCCACGGCCCCGCCACCCCGCCGGCGGAGCGCCTACCATGGCTCGGTGTGAGCAACGTCGAGGCCGAACCGGCCGAGCTGGTCTGCGGGAACGCGCCCCGGGTGGCCGTGGTCGAGGTCCTGGAGCCTCGCGACGTGCCGTTGGGCGGCCCCCGGGCGATGACCGTGCGCCGCACCCTGCCGCAGAGGTCGCGGTCGCTGATCGGCGCGTGGTGCTTCGCCGACCACTACGGGCCCGACGACGTCTCGCTCAGCGGCGGCATGGACGTCGCGCCGCACCCGCACACCGGGCTCCAGACCGCGAGCTGGCTGTTCAGCGGCGAGATCGAGCACCGCGACAGCCTGGGCGTGCACGCCCTGGTGCGGCCGGGCGAGCTGAACCTGATGACCGCCGGGCACGGCATCTGCCACTCGGAGGTGTCCACGCCCGCCACGACCGTGCTGCACGGCGTGCAGCTGTGGATCGCGCTGCCCGACGCCGACCGCGACGCGCCCCGCGACTTCCAGCACCACGTGCCCGAGCCGGTGGACCTGGGCGGCGCGACCGCGCGCGTGTTCCTGGGCACGGTGGCCGGGCACACGTCCCCGGTCCGCACCTTCACCCCGCTGCTGGGCGCCGAGGTCGTGCTGGACCCGGGCGCCCGGCTCGACCTGGAGGTGGACCCGGCCTTCGAGCACGGCGCGCTGGTCGACCTGGGCGAGGTCGAGCTGGAGGGCGCGCCGCTGGCCCGGGGCGCGCTCGGCTACGTGGGCCCGGGCGGCTCCCGGCTGCGCCTGGCCAACCCCGGCGACGTGCCCGCGCGCGTGGTCCTGCTCGGCGGCGAGCCGTTCGGCGAGCAGCTCGTCATGTGGTGGAACTTCGTCGGCCGCAGCCACGACGAGGTGGCGCGGTACCGCGAGCAGTGGCAGGCCGGGTCGGAGCGGTTCGGCCGCGTCGAGGGCTACCCCGGCGACCGGCTGCCCGCGCCCCCGCTGCCGGGGGGCAGGCTCCGGCCGCGCGGCAACCCGTGAGGCGTCAGCGCGGCCCGTACATGATCACGGCGACGCCGACGAGGCAGATCGCCGCGCCCGCGTAGTCCCAGCGGTCCGGGCGGAAGCCGTCCACGACGATCCCCCACGCCAGCGAGCCGGCCACGAACACCCCGCCGTAGGCGGCCAGGATGCGGCCGAAGTTCGCGTCCGGCTGCAACGTCGCGACGAACCCGTACAGGCCGAGCGCCACCACGCCCGCGCCGACCCACAGCAGGCCCCGGTGCTCGCGCACGCCCTGCCAGACCAGCCACGCCCCGCCGATCTCGGCGAGCGCGGCCAGCGCGAACAACAGCAGCGAGCGGACGACCGTCATGATCGCGACGATAGCCGCGCGCCCGTCACGACCCCGGGTGAAGGTCCTTGACAAGCCGGCTCTCGTTATGAACGCTTGTTCATGAACAGGTGTTCATAGAGAGGGAGCGAGCGTGCGCGACATCGTCAACACCCACCAGGCCGAGGCCTGGAACGGCTACGAGGGCACCCACTGGGCCGACCACCACGAGCGCTACGACGCGGTGAACAGCGGTTACAACGACGTGCTGCTCACCGCCGCCGGCATCGGCCCCGCCGACCGCGTCCTCGACGTCGGCTGCGGCAACGGTCAGCTCACCCGGCTCGCGGCACGGCGCGGCGGCGGGGCGCTCGGCATCGACCTCTCGGGCCCGATGCTCGCCCGCGCACGCGCCCTCGCCGCCGAGGAGGGCGTCCGCGACGTCGCGTTCGAGCAGGGCGACGCGCAGGTCTTCCCGTTCCCGCCGGGCGCGTTCGACGTCGCGGTGAGCCGGTTCGGGGTCATGTTCTTCGCCGACCCGGTCCGCGCCTTCGGCAACGTCCGCGGCGCGCTCCGCCCGGACGGGCGGCTGGCGTTCCTGTCGATGCGGGGCCTGGGCGACCTCGCCGCCGTGCTCGCGCCGCTCGGCGGCGGGGGACCCCAGCCCGGTCCGGCGGGCCCGCTGTCGCTGTCCGACCCGGACGTCGTGCGGGACGTGCTCGGCGGGGCCGGGTTCCGGGACGTCGCGACCGAGCCGGTCGAGGCCGCCGGCACGTGGGGGCGCGACGTCGCGGACGCGACGGGCTTCCTGCTCGAGTGGGGACCGGTCCGGTTCGCGCTGCGCGACGCCGACCCGGCCGCCGAGGAGCGCGTCCGGCGGGCGGTGGCCGACGCCCTGGTCCCGCACGCCGGGCCGGACGGGGTGCGGCTGCGCGGCGAGGCGTGGCTCGTGACCGCACGGGCCTGAACCGGCCCTTACGATGCAGCGCGATGGCACCGAGACGAGCAGCGGCACTGCGCGACGGCGACGTGAGCCTGCGTGACCACCTCATCGCGACGGCGACCCGGCTGGTGGCCGAGCGCGGCACCGCCGGGCTCACCGTCCGCGACATCGCCCGCGCGGCGGACGTGGCGGTCGGCGTGCTCTACAACCACTTCACCGACAAGGAGGAGTTGCTCGCGCTGGCGCTGCACGAGCACGTCCGGTCCACCGGGCACCGCCTCGGCCCGCCGGCCACCGGCGGGACGCTCGCCGAGGACCTGCGCGCGTTCGTCGTGCACGCCCTGGAAGTGCACGCGGCGATCCTGCCCGCGTTCGCCGGACTGGTGGGGCAGCCCGAGGTGTTCGCCAGGTTCGACGCGCTGCCCGACCCGATGGCGGACGGTCGCGGCCTGCACGCGGCGCTGGCCGACCACCTGCGCGCGGAGCGCGAGCGCGGCCGGGTGGCGGCGGGCACCGACGTCGACGCCGTCGCCACGCTGGTGGTCGGCGCGTGCCACGAACTCGTGCTGCCCCGCCTCTACCGGAACCCGGGCGCGACCGTGGAGGTGCCGCCGGGGTACGTGGACGCGCTGGTGTCGACCGTGCTCAACGGCATCGCGCCCCGGTAGCGCCCGCCGACGGCCGGCGCGCCGCCCGCGCTCAGTGGTGCGCCGCCAGCGCCCGGCCGATGTAGTGCGCGGACAGGGTCGCGAAGATGTATGCCTGCAGCACCTGGATCAGCGCCTCCAGCATCGTGATGCCGATCGCCAGGGCGAAGCTGACCACCGACACCGGCTTGAGCAGCGGCCCGGCCTCCAGCAGCAGGAACTCGCCGCTCAGCGTGAACACCATGACCAGCATGTGCCCGGCGAACATCGCCGCGAACACCCGGATCGCCAGGTTCACCGGGTCGAAGAAGAACTTGAGGATCACCTCGGTCGGGATCAGCAGCAGCCACAGCACCGGCTTCGGCACGTCCGGGATGACGAACTGGTTGCGCAGGTAGCCCACGAGCCCGTGCCGCCTGATCCCCACGTAGTGGTAGAGCGGGAACACCAGCAGCAGCGCCACCGCGGCCGGGAAGCCGATGTGCGCCATGGTCGGGAACTGCACCAGCGGCACGATGCCGAAGATGTTGTTGACCAGCACGAAGCAGAAGATCGACACGATGAACGGGACGAACGGGCGGAAGTCGTTCGCCCCGATCTGCTCCCGGGCGACGGTGTTGCGGCCGAAGTCGTAGACCGACTCGGCGGCGAACTGCCACCTGCTCGGCACCAGCTTCAGGTTGCGGCTGGTGACCAGGAAGAACGTGCTGATGATCACCACCGACAGCACGACCAGCACCATCGGTTTGGTCACGTCGCCGAAGATCGGCGGCGGGAACATGTCCACCGCGCCGGGCGGGCGGAAGGAATCGTCGGCCATGGGCGTCCCCCTCGTCCAAGGTCTTGACGAGAACTTAACGGACGGCCCGCGGCCTGTCGTCACACTAAAGTTGACGATTCCGGCTACCCGGCGGTCATCTCAGCGCTTCCTCCAGCGTGTCGTGCAGCTCCAGCACGTCGACCAGCCCGACCGAGGCCAGGGTCCGCCGCACCAGGCGCGGCGTGACGACCTTCAGCACACCGCCGCCGGCGAGGGTGCGCTCGTGCGCCACCAGCAGCGCCTCGATGCCGATCGAGGCGAAGAACCGCACGTCCGTCAGGTCCACGACCACGCCGCCCCGGCCGTCGCCCACGGCGTCGAGCAGCGGTCCGCGCAGCTTGTCCACGGTGGCGATGTCCAGCTCACCGCGCGCGGTGACCACGGTGGGGCCCGCGTCGACGCGGCTGGTCGACGTGTCGAAGTCCAGGGAAGGCATGAGGATCCGTTCTTCAGCGGGTTCATTCGCGCAGGTGCGCTGCTGGTTCAACGACACCGCCTCGTACCAGAAGATCACACCCCGACCGCGGCCCAGCGGGCACCTCCCCCTCAGCGGTGATCTGTGCGGTGGGGCCTACGAGGTTAACCTGGGTGCCCCGCACTTCACGAGGAGCCACCGCATGACGCGACCGGGCGAGCCGGGATCGACCGACCTGGCGCCCCTGGTGGACGACCTGCCCGTGGTCGTGTGGGAGGCCGACGCGCGGACCCGTCGGCTCACGTACGTATCGCGGCACGCCGAGCGGCTGCTCGGGCTGCCGGTGAGCCGGTGCCTGGAGTCGTGGGACTCGGTCGTGCACCCCGACGACCGGGACGCGGTGGCGCTGGGGCGCCTGCCCCGCCCGGACGGCCCCGACGAGTTCGAGCTGGCCTACCGGGTGGTCACCGCGGGCGGCGACGTGCGGTGGGTGCGCGACGTGATCCGGGTGGCGCGGGACGCGGGCGGCTCGGTCGCGCGGCTGCGCGGCGTGCTGGTCGACGTGACCGGGACCAGGCTGCGCGAGGAGCGCGAGCGGTTCCTGGGCGAGCTGGACCGGGAGCTCCAGCGGCTGGTGGACGCCGAGGAGGTCATGTCCGCGGCCATGAGGCTGCTCGGCGAGCACCTGGGCGTGAACAGGTGCGCCTTCGCCGAGGCGGAGGCCGACGAGGACCACTTCCTGATGAGCGGCGACTACGCCGACGGCCTGCCGCCGCTGCCGGGCCGGTTCGCCATGTCCGACTTCGGCGCGGGCGCGGTGCGGGCCATGCGCGCCGGTGAGCCGTGGGTGGTGCACGACAGCCTCGCCGACCCCCGGCTGGGCCCCGACGACCTGCACGCCTACCGGGTCACGGGCATCCGCGCGGTGATCTGCCTCCCGCTGCTGCGGGCGGGCAGGTTCGTCGCGGCCATGGCCGTGCACCAGGCTACAGTCCGGCACTGGACCGCGGCGGACGTCGAGCTGGTCACCGTCGTGGTGAACAGGTGCTGGGAGTCCTTGCAGCGCGCGCACGCCGACCGCGCGCTGCGCGCCAGTGAGGAGAGGCACCGGTTGCTGGTGGAACGTGCCACGGACGGCATCTGGACCGTGGACCGCGACCTGCGGTTCGTGGACGTCAACCCGGCCGCGTGCGAGCTGCTCGGGTACGCGCGGGAGGACCTGCTGGGCCGGTCGCTGACCGACCTGGTCGCGCCGGACCTCGCCGGCCGGCTGGCGGACCTGGCGGGCTCGCCCGGCCGGGTGATCACCGACGTGTGGGAGTTCCGGCGCGCGGACGGCGACGCGGTGCCGCTGGAGCTGAGCGTCCAGAGCACGCCGACCGGGTTGCAGGCGATCGGGCGGGACGTCACCGAGCGGCGGCGCGCCGAGGCCGAGCGCGAGCTGCTGCTCCAGCGCGAGCGGGAGATCGCCGAGGCGCTCCAGCGCAGCCTGCTGCCGCGCGAGCTGCCGTCGCTGCCGCGCATCGCGGTGTCGGCCCGGTACCTGCCCGCGTCGGCGCACGGGCAGGTCGGCGGCGACTGGTACGAGGTGCTGCCGGTCGGGGGCACGACGGTGGCGCTGTCGGTGGGCGACGTGGTGGGCAAGGGCCCGACCGCGGCGGCCGTGATGGGGCAGCTGCGCAGCGCCCTGGCCGGCTACCTGCTCGACCACCACTCCCCCGCCGCCGCGCTGGAGCGGCTGGACGCGTTCGCCCGCCGCACGCCCGGCGCGCTGGGCAGCACGTGCGCCTGCCTGACGTTCGACTGGGCCACGGGCCGGCTGTGCTGGTCCGCGGCCGGGCACCCGCCCGCGCTGCTGGTGTCGGCGGAGGGCGCGCGGTTCCTCGCCGCGCCCGGCGACACCGGCGGCGCGGTCCTGGGCACGCCCGACCGCGCGCCGTACCGGGACGACCACGTGGAGGTGCCGGTGGGCTCGTCGGTGGTGCTCTACACCGACGGGCTGGTCGAGCGGCGCACCGACCTGCTCGACGTCGGGCTGGCCCGGCTGGCCGAGGTGGCGGGCAAGGCGCACGGGTCGGGTCCGGACGAGCTGGCCGACGAGCTGGTCGACCGGCTGCTCGCGGACGGGCAGGACGACGACGTGGCGCTGGTGGTGCTGCGCCGGGTGCCCGAGCCGCTGGACCGGCGCGGCGTGCCCGCGGTGCCCGAGGCGCTGTCGGACATGCGCCGCGACGTCCGGGCGTGGGCGGCGCTGGCGGGCGTGTCGACCGACCTGCTGTGCGACGTGCAACTGGCGCTGGGCGAGGCGGCGGCGAACGCGGTGGACCACGCCTACCCCGACGGGCCCGGCGACTTCGACTACCTGCTGGACCGGGCCGCGGGCGGTGACGTGCGGGTGGTGGTGCGCGACCACGGCCGGTGGCGGCCCGAACCCGCGGACAAGGGCCACCGCGGGCGCGGCATCGAGATCATCCGGGAGCTGGCCGAGGACGTCGTGTTCGAGCGCGGCCCGAACGGCACCGAGGTCGGCTTCCTCGTCCCCGTCCAGCCGCGGCACCCGCACCCCGAGCCCCTGCCCGCCGCGCCGCCCGCCGACGACCGGGTGGTGCGGCTGACCGGCGACCTCGACGCGGCCGGCGTGGCCGCCACGCGCCCCGCCCTGCTGGCCCGCGTGCGCGGCGGCTCGGTCGACCTCGACCTGACCGCCCTGGACTACCTCAGCAGCTCGGGCATCGCCCTGCTGCTGGAGGCCGTGGCGGCGGCGCGGGGCGCGGGGCACCGCATGACGTGGACCCTGCGCCCCGGCTCCGCGCCGGCCCGCATCGTCGAGCTGTCCGGATTGGCCGACGCGCCCGGCCTGGACATCCGCCGGGCTCCCTGACCCGCGCGGGGGTTCAGGGGTCGGCCAGGTGTTCGCGGCGGAACGCGAACAGCGCGATGTCGTCCTTCTTGTCCTGGCCGTAGGCGGCCAGCAGGCGGTCGCACAGCGCGTCCATGTCGTCGTCGTGCGAGACCGCCGCCCGCAGCAGCTCCATCCCCTCGTCCAGGTCGGCCCCCGAGTGCTCGACCAGGCCGTCCGTGGTCAGCAGCACCAGGCCGCCGACCGGCAGCACCACCCGGGACGCGGGCGGGCGCGGCAGGCCGATGCCCAGCAGCGGGCCCCGGACGTCCAGGTAGCGGGCGCCGGAGGCGTCGGCGAGCAGCGGCGGGATGTGGCCGGCGTTGGCCACGACCGCCGTCTCCTCCGCCGGGTCGACCAGGATCAGGCACATCGTGGTCAGGCCCTGGGTCGAGTGGAACTTGTGCAGCATCGCGTCGATGCGCCGCAGGATCTCCGCCGGGTCGCTCTCGTCCACCGCGTAGGCCCGCAGCGCGTGCCGCACCTCGCCCATGATCGTGGCGGCGTGCAGCGAGTGCCCGGTGACGTCGCCGATCGCGATCAGCAGCCGGTCGTCCAGCTCGGTGACCTCGTAGAAGTCGCCGCCGATCTCGGCGTGCGCGGACGCGGGCGCGTAGCGGGCCGCCATCGGCAGCGCGGGCAGCGACGGCAGCCGGCGCGGCAGCAGGCTGCGTTGCAGCGTCAGCGCGAGGTTGTGCTCCTCGGTGAAGGCGCGCAGGCCCTCGGCGGTCAGCGCGGTCGCCTGGGCGAGCTGCCGCAGCAGGTTGCGGTCCTCGTCGGTGGCCACCGCCTCGGGCGCGACCGCGACGCGGATCGGCGGGCGGCGGGGGTTGCCGCGCGCCACCACGACCAGCGCGGGCACGCCGCGCTCCCACGGCGGGTCCGGCCGGGTCCCGGTGTCGGGCGGCAGCCCGTCGAGCAGGCTCGCGGCCTCGCGGCGCAGCGCGGCGGGCGCACCGGGTTCGGCGCGGCCGATCAGCAGCTCGCCGTCCGGGTTGGTGGCCAGCGCGGTGGCCGGTGCGCCGAGGACGGTCGCGGTGCCCTCGGCCGCGGCGGCGACCAGGTCGTCGAACGTGCCCGCGGCGTTGATGCGCAGGGTCGTCTCGGTCAGCTTCGCCAGCCGGTCGGCCAGGCGCTCGGCCAGCGCGCGGGCCCGGTAGTAGCGCAGCGCCGCCTCCACGGTGGCCAGCAGCTCACCGGGTTCCAGCGGTTCGGTCAGGTAGGCGTCGGCGCCCCGGTTGAGGCCGGTGATCCGGTCCTCGGCCTGGCGGAACGCCGCCGAGACGTGCACCACCGGCACGGCGGCGGTGCGCGGGTCGCCCTTGATCCGCTCGGCCACCTCGAACCCGGTCATGTCCGGCAGGTCCACGTCCAGGACGACCAGGTCGAACTCCTCCCCGGCCAGCAGGTCCAGGGCCTGCCCGCCGGTGGCCGCCTCGGCGACCTCGTGCCCGCCGCGGCGCAGCCAGCTGACCCGCACGTACCGGCTGGCCACGGTGTCGTCGACGACGAGGACGCGGGCCGGCACGACGGGCGGTGTCACCGGTCCGCCCCGGTGGGGGGAGCTGCGGTGGGCGGAGCGGCGGCGCGGGCGGCGGCACGGGCGGCGCGCACGGCCTCCCTGACCTGGCCGGGCGCGAGGGCCGCCACCGGCAGCGCCGCCGCGGCGTGGGCGGCGGCCGTGCGCTCCAGCCCGCTGTCCACGTCGTGGCTCACCAGCAGCACCGGCACCGACCGCGACTCCTCGGCGCCGCGCAGCACCGACAGGATCTCGGTGCCGCTGACCTGCGGCACGTCCGCGGTCACCACCACCAGGTCCGGCCGCTCGCGACGGGCGGCGGCCAGCGCCTCGCGGCCGTCGGAGACCTCCAGGACCCGCGCGGCCAACCCGTCCAGCGCGGTCACCAACCGGGCCCGCACCGCGTCGTCGGGCACCACGACCAGCGCGAGCGCCGCCTCGGAGTCGTCGGCCTGCCGCAGCGGCAGCCGCACGACGACCTCGGTGCCCTCGCCGGGCGTGCTGCGCAGCTCCAGGTCGCCGCCGAGGATGCCGGCGAGCCGCCGGGCGTAGGGCAGGCCGAGGCCGGTGCCGCTCGCGCCGACCTGGAGCGGGCCCGGGACCTGGTAGAAGTCCTCGAAGATCCGGCCCTGCTCCGCGGCCGGGATGCCGATGCCGGTGTCGGTGACGGCGAAGCGCACGGTGTCGCCGTCCGGGCGCACGGCCAGCCGCACGCGCCCGCGCTCGGTGAACTTCAGCGCGTTGGACAGCAGGTTGCGCAGGATGCGGCCGAGCATGACCTCGTCGGTGGCCAGCTCGGGCATCGGCGGCGGGTGGTCCACCACCAGCTCGACGTCGGCCGAGCGGACCAGCGGCTGCACCGAGCCGTGCAGGCGGGCCAGCAGCAGCGGCAGGTCCACCGGCGCGAGCCGGGGCCGCAGGCTGCCGGACTCGGCCTTGGCGGTGTCCAGCAGCTCGTTGATCAGGGCCAGCAGGGTCGAGCCCGCCTCCTCGATCAGCCCGACCTGCCGGCGCTGCTCGTCGGTCAGCGGGTCGCCCTCGGGGTCGGCCAGCAGCCGGGCCAGGCCGAGCACGGAGTTGACCGGCGAGCGCAGCTCGTGGCTGATGCCGGACCAGAACCTGGTGCGCGCCTCGGCCGCCTCGCGCAGCTGGGTGGTCTTCTCCTCCAGCTCCGCGTACAGCGCCACGACGCCCTGGTTGGTCTGCTCCAGCTCGTCGGACAGCTCCTTGTGCAGGGCGATGATGCCGCGGTTGGTGTCCTCCAGCTCCTCGTTGAGGCGCACCAGCTCGCGCTGCTTGACCTCCAGGTCCTCCAGGGTCTGCACCAGGTCCTGGTTCTGGGCGCGCAGCTCGTCGAGCGAGTCGGCGACGTCCTGCACGCTCAGCAGCCGCCGCAGCCGCTCGACCTCGTCGGGCCGCAGCGGCTCGTGGCCCGCGGGCAGCGCCTTGACCAGGGTCGTCGCCCAGCCCTCGGCCAGCACCTGGTCCATCAGCCTGCGCGCGGTGTCCCAGCCGGGCCCGCCGGTCTCCCCGGTCTCGACCCTGATCAGCAGCGCGGGCTCGGGCGGGCGGCGCAGCAGGAACACCAGGGTGGTGGGGGTGGTCAGCCGCACCAGCTCGCGGCCCACGTCGCTCAGCGAGGTGGCGACGCGGATCTGGTTCTGCCCGTCGAGCCCCAGGGCCGCCGCCGCGTCGCGGCCCTGCCGCCGCAGCGGGAACACGTCGGCCTCGCGGTGCACCGTCACCCGCAGCAGCACCTCGTCCCCCTGTCCGGTCACGGCGCCACCGCCACGAGCACGCCCGCGTCGTCCCTCCGCACGCCTGCGTCGCGCAGCAGCGTGGCCGCGACGACCAGCGGCGGTCGGGTGACCAGGTCGTCCTGCGGCGACCAGCGCTCGGTCAGGCCGTCGGAGTGCAGCACGACCGCCGCGCCCTCGGGCAGCTCGTAGTCGAACGCGCGAACGGTGCGCGCCTGGTACCCCGCCACGCCGGGCACCGAAACCATGCCGTGCTTGCGCTCGCCGGTGACCACGGCGGCGGCGATGTTGCCCAGCCCGGCGAAGCGGACCGCCCCGGCGGTCCGGTCGACGTCGGCCACGCCCACCGCGCCGCCCCGGGTGCCGCGCAGCGCCTCGTGCAGCCGCGCCACGACCTCCTCCGGCGGGCCGGGCGGCAGGGAGCAGAACACCCGGACCGCCTCGCGGGACGCCGACGCGGCCAGCGGTCCGTGCCCGGAGCCGTCGCACATCATCAGCGTCACCCGGCCCGCCGAGCGGCGCACCGCGTAGGAGTCGCCGCACTGCTCCTCGCCGCCGATCGGCCGGGTGAGGCCGGCCGTGGCGCCGTCGTCGGGGAACCCGTCGCCGCCGCGGGCGTGGAACCGGGCCACCAGCACGGTGCCCCGGCCCCGGTCGGAGGACAGCGCGAACCGGTCGGCGGACCTGGCCACCGCGCCCAGGCCCAGCCCCAGCGTGCCGGTGGTGGACTGGCCGTCGGTCATGGCCAGCCCGATGTCGGCGATGCCGGGGCCGCGGTCCACGGCCAGCACCTCGACCGCGGCGTGCTCGGCGGCCCGCACCGAGCGCACCACCACCTGGCCGCCGCCCGCGTGCTTGTGCAGGTTGGTGCCGATCTCGGTGACCGCGAGCGCGATCTCCGCGACCCTGGTGGCGGGGAACGCCAGCCGCTCGGCGAGGTTCGTGGCGGTGCGGCGGACCCGGCCGACCTCGGCGGCCTCGTCCACGTTCAGCCACGCCACGTCCTCGGCGACCGGCAGGCAGGTGCTCACCTCTTCCACTTCACCACCGTCACCGTCGTGCCGCGACCGACCTCGGTGTCCAGGTCGAACTCGTCGACCAGCCGCCGGGAGCCGCTCAGGCCCAGCCCGAGGCCGCTGCCGCTGCTCCAGCCGTCGGCCAGGGCGAGCGCCAGGTCGGGGATGCCGGGCCCGTCGTCGCGGAACGAGGCCCGCACGCCCTGGCGGGCGCCCCGGGTGACCACCTCGACGGTCGCCGAGCCGCCACCGCCGTGGATGAGGGTGTTGCGCGCCAGCTCGCTGGTGGCGGTGACCAGCTTCGTCTGGTCCACGAGGGACAGCTTCACGCGCTGGGCGTACCCGCGCACGAGCTGCCGCACGCGCACCACGTCGTCGTCACCGGCGATCGGCAGTTCCTCCGGCGCCTCGCCGGGGGCGGTCACAGCAGCCCTCTCCGCCGAGCACCGAGTTCCCGCAGGATCTTCATGCCCCGCTCCAGGTTCAGCGCGGTGCGCACCCCGCCGAGCGTCAGCCCCAGCTCGACCAGCGTGATCGCGACCGCGGGCCGCATCCCGACCACGACGGTGTCGGCGTCGAACAGCCGCGACAGGGACGCGATGGTGGCGAACATGCGGCCGATGAAGGAGTCGACGATCTCCACCGCGGAGATGTCGATCACCACGCCGTGCGCGCCGCTGGCCGAGATCCGCTCGGCCAGGTCCTCCTGGAGCGCCAGCACGCTCTGGTCGTGCAGGTCGATCTGGATCGACACCAGCAGGATGCCCTCGATCTCCAGGATCGGGACCCGCTCCATCAGCGGTTCACCTTCACGATGTCGGCACCCTCCTTGCGCAGGGCGTGGCGCAGCGCGTCGGCCAGCGACGCCTTGGTGGTGATGTCGCCGAACTCGATGCCCAGCTCCACGATGGTCTGCGCGATCTGCGGCCGGATGCCCGAGACGATGCAGTCCGCGCCCATCAGGCGGGCCGCCACGACGGTCTTGAGCAGGTGCTGCGCGACCTGGGTGTCGACCGCGAACACGCCGGTGATGTCGATGATGGCGTGCTCCGAGCCGGTCTCGACCAGCGTCTCCAGCAGCTTCTCCATCACCACCTGGGTGCGCGCCGAGTCCAGGGTGCCCACCAGCGGCACGGCCAGCACGCCCTCCCACAGCTTGACCACCGGCGTGGTCAGCTCCAGGAGCTGCTCCGACTGCTCCTTGATGATCTCCTCACGCGTGCGGGTGTAGCTCTCGAAGGTGAACAGGCCGAGCGAGTCGAGCAGCGTGGAGAAGTCCATGAGCTGCCGGTACAGGGCCGGGTCGTCGTCGTTCTCGGCCAGCTCGGACACCACGCGCTTGAGCGCGAAGACGCTCGACGCGGTCTCCGTCGGGCTGTAGCCGTCGCGCGCCCGGTTCCGCGACATCTCGTCCAGCAGCGACCGCACCTCGGCCAGCTCGTCATCGCGCAGTTCGCCGCCGTCGACCACCGGCAGCAACGCGGTGAAGAACTCCCTGAAATCGCGCTCCAACTCGGCGGGGGTCGCGCGTCCGCGCATCGTCCCCGCCACGGACGAGGCCCAGCGCCGGACCAGCTCGTCGGCGTTCTCGCGCAACAACCCGGTCAGGCGGTGGGTCCGCCCTGTTCCGTCAACCACCCATGCCTCCTGATGAGAGTTCTCAACGAGACAGTAGACGGGCCGGCGGGCGACACCGCCGGGCGACTCTCCGAGCCCGGCGGATCCGCCCCGGCGCGAGGGCCGCGCGCGCCTCCCGCGCCCTAGGGTCGGTGGGGTGGATCTCCTGGTGCCCCGGTACGGGGATGGATCGCTGTCGGACGTGGTGCCGTCGCTGCTGGCCGGGATGGGGGTGCCGGGCGCGGTCGACGTGCTGGGCGTCTCCGGTCCCCCGCGGGTGTGCGTGCTGCTGGTGGACGGGCTGGGGTGGCGGTTGCTGCGGGAGCACGGCGAGGACGCGCCGTTCCTGTCGTCGCTGGCCGGGCGCGCGATCACGGCCGGTTTCCCGGCGACCACGGCCAGCAGCCTCGCGGCGCTCGGCACCGGCGCGCCGACCGGCGAGCACGGCGTGGTCGGCTACTCGTTCGCCGAGGGCGGCGAGCTGCTGAACGCGCTGAGGTGGAGCCGGTACGACGCGGCCGGGCACGTGGACCTGCGGGAGCCGCTGGCGCCCGAAGCGGTGCAGCCGCGGCCCACCGCCTTCGAGGCGGCGGCCGGGGCCGGGGTGGCGGTGCGCCTGGTGCTGCCCCGCGAGCACCAGGGCAGCGGCCTGACCAGGGCGGTGCTGCGGGGCGGGCGGTTCGAGGCGGTGCTGGGGTTCGGCGACCTGGTCAGCCGGGTCGGCCAGGCGCTGCGGTCGGCGGACCGGGTGCTGTGCTACGCCTACCACGGCGACCTGGACGCCCTCGGGCACGTGTACGGGCCGGGCAGCGAGCCGTGGCGGTGGCAGCTCCGGTTCGTGGACCGGGTGGCCGAGGCGATCGCGGCCGGGTTGCCGGACGGCGGGGCGCTGGTGGTGACCGCGGACCACGGCATGGTCGCGGCCGGTGAGCGGGTCGACCTGGACGCGGTCGGCGGGTTGCGGGAGGGCGTGCGGGCGCTGGCCGGTGAGGCGCGGGTGCGGCACGTGTACACCTCCACCCCCGATGACGTGCGGGAACGCTGGTTGTCGGTGCTGGGTGAGAAGGTGTGGCTGGCGTCGCGGGCGGAGGCGGTCGCGGCGGGCTGGTTCGGGCCGCGGGTCGCGGGGCACGTGCTGCCGCGCATCGGCGACCTGGTCGTGGCGGCCAGGGACTCGCTGGTGCTGGTGCGCTCGGAGGTCGAGCGGTTCCAGACGGGGTTCGTCGGCCACCACGGGTCGTTGACCGCGGTCGAGCAGGAGGTGCCGTTGCTGGTGGCGGGTGGCTGAGGCCGGGCGCGCGGGTGGGCGGCGTGCGCGGGTGGGGTCGGCATAGCATCGCTTGTCGGCCCGCCGGGGTCGGGACGGAGGCGGTGAGTGGAGCGCGGGTCACCCGTGGTGGACACGTCGGTCGCCGGGGTCGTGGCCGCCCGGTGGGGTGTCCGGCCGGAGCCCGCGATCGCGCGGTACGCCGAGCCCGGGTGGCAGTTGTCACCCGTGCCGGTCGACCGGCCGTGCCCCCGATGCGACGGCGAGCTGCACGGCCTGTACCGGGCGCACCCGCACCGGGGCAAGCACCAGCTCCAGGCGGCCGTGGCCTGCCCGACGTGCCCGGCGACGTTCACGCTGCGCGAGCTGAAGCTGTCGCAGCGGTCCGTGCTGGGCGAGCTGCGGCCGGAAGCGGTGTCGCGGCGGATGGCCGAGGACGCCCAGCTCTCCGCCCTGGCCCAGCGGACCGCGCCGCCGGCGACCGCCGAGGACGCGGGGCCCGCTCCCGGGAAGCGGCGTGCCCGGAAGCCGGTGGTCGAGCCCGGCCCGGGTTCCCGGCCCGGCACCCACCGGGCCGCCCCCGCCCCGTCCTCGGCCCCGCCCTCCGAACCGGCCCCTGGGCCGGTCCCTGGGCCGGCCGCTGAACCGGCCCTGGCACCGATCCTCGCTCCGGCCCTCGAACCGACCTCCGCGCCAACCCCCGCGCCGGCTCCCGAACCGACCCCCGAGCCGGTGCGCACCGGGCGGCGCGTCTCGACCGTCGCGATGGCCGCGCGCATCCGGTCGATCCTCAACGGCTCCGAGGCCGCACCCACCACCCGCGAGACCGACCTCCCGACCCTCCCCCCGGCCGTCGGCTCCCGGCCGGTCTGGTGGTGCAAGACCGTCGACCCCGCCCTCGACGTCCCCGAGGTGCCGCCCGGCGTGGACGCCCGCGTCGTGCTGCCCGACCGGCCCGAGTTCGACGACCTGCGCGACCGCCTCGACCGGGCCGGGGTGCCCCACCGCTCGATCCGCCACTGGCTGGAGCAGGAGGAGGTCGCGGGCGACGCGGCGGCGGCCTGGTTGTCCGAGGTCGGCGGGGTGGTGCCGGAGCGCTGCGAGCCGGTGTCCGGCGAGGCCGCGCGCGCCGCCCGATTGGCGTTCGAGGTGCTGTGGGACCTGCACGAACCGCCCGGCGAGGTGCCCGAGCCGGTGCCGGTGGAGCGGTTCGTGCCCGCCGACTGGGCCCGGTTCCTGCCGTTCCCCGTGCTCAACCCCGCGCAGACCCAGGCGGCGCCCCACCTGGTGGACGGCGACTCCCACGTGCTGATCACCGCGCCGACCGGTGCGGGCAAGACCGCGATGGGCATGGTGGCCGTGCTCAAGGCCATCCTGGAGGAGGGCCGCAAGGCCGCCTGGCTGGTGCCGCAGCGCTCGCTGACCGACGAGCTGGACCGGGAGCTGGAGACGTGGCGCGCGCACGGCCTGCGCGTGGAGCGGCTGTCCGGCGAGTACGCGGTCGACGTGGAGGCGGTCAAGGCCGCCGACCTGTGGGTGGCCACCACCGAGAAGTTCGAGGCGATCTGCCGGGCGGCCTCGCTCCAGGCGGCGCTGGGCGAGGTCGGCTGCCTGGTCGTGGACGAGATCCACCTGCTGGGCAGCCCGGGGCGCGGGGCGCTGCTGGAGGCCCTGCTGGCCCGGGTGCGCGGCGCGGACTCGCCGGTGCGCATCATCGGCCTGTCGGCGACCGTGACCAACGCCGCCGAGGTCGCCGAGTGGCTGGAGGCCGAGCTGGTCACCACGACCTGGCGGCCCTCGCGGGTCACCTGGCAGCTGCCGACGATCCCGGCGGCCTCCGGGTTCGCCGCGAACAACCGGCAGCGCGAGCAGGTCGTGATCGACCTGACCCACCGGCACACCGCGGAGGGCGGCAGCGTGCTGGTGTTCTGCGGCTCCAAGCGCAACGTCCGGTCCACCGCCATGGCCATCGCGGCCGACCGCGGCGCGCCCGTGCACACCGTCGCCGCCGACGACGTGGACGGCCTGACGCGGGTGTGCGCGGACGTCGGCGTGCGGCTGCACTACGCGGACTACGAGCACAAGCACGCCGCCGAGCGGGCCTTCCGCGGGCGTGAGGCGGACGTGCTGGTGGCGACGTCCACCGTGGCGGCGGGCGTGAACCTGCCCGCGCGGGCCGTGGTCGTGCGGGACGTGTCGATCGGCGGCGAGCCGATGGACACCTCCACGGTCCTCCAGATGTTCGGCCGGGCCGGGCGGATCGGCGCGGGCGAGACCGAGGGCTGGTCCTACCTGGTGGTGGACGAGACGCAGCGCGCCGAGTGGCAGACCCGGCTGGTGGCGGGCTACTCGGTGTACTCGCGGATCCGCGAGTCGCTGCCCGACCACGTGCTGGCCGAGGTGCTGCAGGGCCGGATCCAGACCGCGGACGACGCGCGGGCGTGGTGGGTGGAGACCCTGGCGCACGCGCAGGGCGACGACGACGCGGAACCGGTGCAGGAGGCGGTGTCGTTCCTGGTCGACGAGGGTCACCTGGCCGAGGTGAACGGCCGCCTGGTGATCACCGAGCTGGGCAGGCTGACCGCGCGGATGATGGTGTCCACCCACACGGGCCACCGCCTGCGCCGCACGCTCGGCCTGCTGCCCGTGCCGCACGACCCGGACGAGGCGGAGACCGCGCTGAGCCTGGTGCTGTCGGTGGCGGTGCCGGACCTGGCGGGCATCCCGGTGCCCGAGCCGGTGCGGCCCGCGGTGGCCACGGTGATCAAGGCCGGCGGCCGGACGTCGCGGATCACCAGCACCACGTCGGTCAAGGGCCTCGGCTCGCAGGCGACCACCGCGCCGGGCGACCTGGCGTGGGCGGCGCTGCTGCTGGCCGCCCGCTCGCCGCACCTGTTCGACGCCTCCAGACCGGGCCGCCGGGTCGCGGGCGGCATCCCGCTGACCACCCTGCACCCCGTGTACGAGCAGGCGCCGCGGTTCCTGGCGTGGCTGGCCGCGCAGGGCGCGCTGGGCACGGTGCACCCGTGGATCGCCGTGGTGGCGGCGGACCTGGACCACCGCGTGCGCTGGCGCTCGCTGGTCCCGCCGCGCGGCGCGGGGCGGCTGCTGTGGATGTGCGAGGAGATGGCGACCCGCTCGCACCTGAAGACGCACGTGCCGGACCTGTGGCGCTCGGCGGTGGCGCGGGGCGTGCGGTCGCCGGACTGGCCGCCGGGCCGGTCGCCGGCGGGCTGCGTGCTGGACCATGCCGGGTACACCGCGCTGTTGCGCGAGCGCACCACCAACTACGTGCTGACCGCGCACGCGTCGGGCGCCGCCGCGACCGGCGGCACCGGCGGTGCGGTCGTGGCCTGGCGCGGCCGGGCGCGCACCGAGCCGACGACGTCCGCCTCGACCCTCGCCTACCCGGAGCCGGAGGACGGGGCGGACCCGGAGTCGCAGGCCACCGGGGTGGCGGTGTTCACGCGGCGGGGCGACTACCGGGCGACCGGCTGGCTGGACGCCTACACGGCGGTGAACCCGCCCGAGGAGGCCCCGCCGCCGAGCCGCCCGCGCCGGGGGCTGGGCGCGCGCCGCTGACCTCGGGCCGGAGCTGCCGGCCCCACCACCGCCCGCCGGCAGCGCCGGCCCGACCACCGCTGCCTGCCTGACCACCGCTGCCGGCCCACCGCGCCCGAGCCGCCCGACCAGGGGCGGCCGGCTGCGCCACGGTCCGGCAGGTCCTGCCGACCAGGGCGGGACCAGGGCAGAATGGTGCGCGTGACCTACCCGCCGGAGCCCTGGGTGCTGCACGGCGACGCGTACGCGTCGCTGTGGCTGGCCGACGCGGCGAGGTTGCCGCCCACGCCGGTCCGCCCGCTCACCGTGCGGGGCCGCGCCGTGGTGGGCACCGCGTTCGTGGACTACCGCCCGCCCGGCCTGACCTACCACGAGCTGGCGGTGGCGGTGCTGGTGCGCCGGGGGTGGCGGCTCGGCGTGTCCGTCACCCAGATCTGGGTCGACAGCCCGGTGTCGCGGGCGGGTGGCCGCGAGCTGTGGGGCATCCCCAAGGAGTTGGCGACGTTCGACTCGCCCACCTCCGCCCACGACGGCCGGGGCCCGATCGCCCGCCTGGCCACCTCGCCGGCGCGCCCCGGCCCGCGCCTGCCGCTGGCGGCCTCGACCTGGCAGGTCCTCGGCGCGGCCCTGGCCCGCACCCCGCTGCGCGCCACCGCCCGCGTCGCCCCGCTGCGCGCGGCCTGGCAGGTCAACCCGGCGGGGCCGCTGAACTGGCTCCCGGCCCGCCCCCTGCTCAGCGTCGCGCTGAAGGCCCTGCGGCTGCGCTTCGGCCCGCGCGCGGCCTGAGCACGCCCGACCCCGCGGGGCCGCGACGACCGGCGACCGCACCCCGGGGCGACCGGGCAGCGCCGGCGGCGGGCTCCGCGAAAGCCCCGTGACGGCGTCCACCACCGCGCTACGCTCCCGGCGACGTGGACCCTCCGCGAGGGAGAACACATGCGAAGGCTGTTACCCGTGCTGGTCGCCATCGCCCTGCCGGCGCTGTCCGCACCGCACGTCGAAGCCACCCCGGGACCCGACCTGGTCTGGACCGACTGCCCCCCGCCCCTGGTCGGCGTGCCGGAGGACCCCCGGATGCGCTGCGCCACCCTGGAGGTCCCGCTGGACCACCGGGACCCGCGCGGCCGCAAGATCGAGATCGCGGTCTCGAAGATCGCCACCGCGAAGCCGGGCCTGCGCCGGGGCGTGCTGCTGCACAACGGCGGCGGGCCGGGCCAGCCGAGCCTGCACCTGCCCGCCGCGTACGCGACGATCTACCCGCCCGAGGTGCTCGACCGCTACGACCTGATCGGCTTCGACCCGCGCGGGGTCGGGTACAGCTCGCCGGTGACCTGCGGGCGCACCCCCGACCAGTACCCGGTCGACCGCTACGTGCCCTTCCCCGCGCCGGACGGCTCGATCGACGGCAACGTGGAGTTCGCGCGGGAGCTGGCCCGCGACTGCCTGGCGCACGGCGGCCCGGCGCTCCGGCACGTCACCACGGCCAACACCGCGCGCGACGTGGACCTGCTCCGCGCCGCCCTGGGGGAGCGGAAGATCTCCTACAACAGCGGCTCGTACGGCAGCTACCTCGGCGCGGTCTACGCCACGTTGTTCCCCGACCGCACCGACCGGTTCGTCCTGGACTCCAACGTCGACCCCGGCCGGGCGTGGCACGAGCAGCTCGCGCTGTGGGACCACGGCCTGGAGCTGCGGTTCCGCGACATCGCGGCGTGGCTGGCCGAGCGCGACGCGACCTACCACCTCGGCGCCACCCCGGCGGAGGTCCGGCAGCGGTACTTCGACACCGTCGCCGAGCTGGACGCGAACCCGGTGCGCCACCCGGACCTCGACTTCCCCATCACCGGGAACGTGTTGCGCGCCATCGTCTTCACCTACAGCTACCACACCGTCCAGTTCCCGACCCTGGCCGAGCTGTGGGCGTTCGCGGACGGGGGCGGGGTCACCGCCGCCTCGTCCGCCGTGCCCGCCGTGCCGGCCGTTCCCGCCGACAACGTGCGCGCGTCCCAGCTGGCCGTGTTCTGCGGCGACGCGCGGGCCCCGCGTGACCTCGACCGCTACCGCCGGGAGGTCGCGGCGCACCGGGCGCTGTTCCCGCTGATGGGCGGCATGGGCACGAACGTCCGGCCGTGCGCCTTCTGGCCCGACCCGGTCGAGCGCCCGGTCCGGGTGACCGACCGGGGTCCCGCCAACGTCCTGCTGGTGCAGACCCTGCGCGACCCGGCGACCCCCTACGCCGGCGCGCTCGGGATGAGGCGGGCGCTGGGCCAGCGGGCCCGGCTGGTGACGGTGGACACCGGCAACCACGGCGCGTACGACCCGTCCACGCCGTCGTGCGCGGTCCGCGAGGCGCACCGGTTCCTGGTCGACGGCGTCCTGCCCGCGCGGGACCTGTTCTGCGCGCCGGACCCGGCGCCGCCGGCGGAGGGGACGTCGCTCAGCCCGCTGGTGGCCATCGCGCCGACGGGGTGACC